>NZ_JBMLSD010000126.1:11356-18743 GCF_049240685.1 Flectobacillus sp. | reverse complement strand
TTACGCATAATAAAATTTAATTATTGAGCTTTCGGCTTTGGGTATTCGGCAAAAAATATATCTAAAGTTACCCAAAAACCATTTAACACTCTTTGCCTGATGCCTTGTGCCTGTTGCCTAATACAAAATCACGATTACATCTACTCGTATATAAGGGAGTTTTTCCCAATTTATATAAATGGAAAAATGGTTATAATCCCCCTGATTTTCGGGGGGATATATTTTGATTTTACGAAAAGTATTCAAATGTTCAACTTAAAAATAGGATATATATTATGATTCGCAATTCAATACTATGGGTTTGTTTAGCCTTTATAAGTACAATAACTTGGGCACAAAAAACTACCACAATCACCGTAGAAACACTCTCCAATACAGTGGTATTTCAAACAGATGCCCAAAGCCATCTTCGTACTATTTACTTTGGAAAACGCCTCAAAAACAAGGAGGAATTAGCTCTGATCGAAACTCAAAACAACCAAAGAGATGTAAACGCAGGCATTTATAATTCTATTTATACGCCAAGTGGAAGCTGGAATATGCTCGAACCTGCCCTTCATATTGTGCATGCGGACGGTAATACTTCAACAGACTTAATTTATGAAAGTAGTACTAGCCAAAAGGAAAACGAAAACGTTATCCTCACAACCATCGTGCTAAAAGACCCCGTATATCAAACTGAGGCTAAAATCTTTTTGAAAGCCTACTATCAAGAAGATGTGATTGAGCAGTGGACTGAAATAAAAAATACAGAAAAAGGTGCTATTACTCTTCAGAAATACGCCTCTGCCAATCTTTATCTCAACTCGCAAAAGTTTTATCTAACCAATTATCTAGGTGCTTGGGGACGAGAAATGCGCCCCGAGGAAGTTGCGCTGACTGGTGGCATCAAAGTACTAGACTCCAAATTAGGTACACGCACCAATTTGTATGAACCACCAACCTTTATGCTTTCATTCAACAAGCCTTCAGAGGAAGACCAAGGTGATATTTTATTAGGAACCTTGGGATGGTCTGGCAATTTTAAAATAGATTTTGAGGTAGATTCTTACCATAATCTAAGAGTTATCGCTGGTATCAACCCTCATGCTTCGGCATATCCTTTGGCTAGTAACATGGTATTCAAAACGCCTTCTTTTATTTATACTTTATCGCATCAAGGAAAGGGCTTGGCAAGTCGTAATTTGCATCGTTGGGCCAGAAAATATAGAATTTTGGATGGTACAGGCGACCGCCTAACACTACTCAACAACTGGGAGGCTACTTATTTTGATTTTGACCAACAAAAACTAACCAACTTGTTTAAAGATGGCAAAAAGCTCGGAGTAGATTTATTCTTGTTGGATGATGGCTGGTTTGCAAACAAGTACCCTCGCAATGATGATACCGCGGGGTTGGGAGATTGGGAAGAAAATCGTAAAAAACTCCCAGATGGCTTAGGGTATCTTATAAAAGAAGCTCAGAAAACAGGTATCAAATTCGGTATTTGGCTAGAACCCGAAATGGTCAACCCTCGCAGCGAGCTATACGAAAAACATCCTGATTGGGTCTTAAAACAGCCTCAACGACCTGAGCATTATTTCAGAAATCAGCTTGTATTAGACTTAGCGAATCCCAAAGTGCAGGATTATGTTTTTGGTGTGGTAGATCATTTATTTACAAAAAATCCCGCGCTGGCGTTCATCAAATGGGATTGTAATGCCGTTACTTTCAATGCTCATTCTACCTACCTACAAACAAAAGGCGAATCGCAAGGTAAATTCTATGTCGAATATGTCAAAGGGCTGTATAGCGTCTTGGAGCGCATCAGAGCCAAATATCCTAAAGTTCCGATGATGCTGTGCTCTGGTGGTGGCGGTCGAGTAGACTATGAAGCACTGAAATATTTTACCGAATTTTGGCCAAGCGATAATACAGAACCTCTCGAACGTATTTTTATTCAGTGGAATTATTCCCATTATTTTCCAGCAATAGCTACTTGCAATCACGTGACTGATTGGGGCAAACAACCTCTCAAATTTCGTACAGATGTAGCTATGATGGGAAAATTGGGTTTTGATATTGTGGTCGAGCATTTGAATAAAGATGAGTTAGCATTTGGCCAAAAAGCGCTTGAAAACTACCAAAAACTCAAAAGTATCATTTGGTACGGCGACCAATACAGGCTCGTAGACCCTTACAAAAACGATGTAGCATCGCTCATGTATGTGGATGAAAATCAATCAAAAGCAGTCATGTTTAATTACCTTGTGAGTAATCGTTTTGAGCTGACAGCCACACCAAGACCCATTCAAATGAAAGGTTTGAATCCAAACAAGAGGTATAAGGTTGAAGAAATTAATCTATTCGCCAATACGGCTTCTACCCTCAATAATTCATTGATATTCAGTGGCGACTTTTTGATGACTGTAGGGTATAATCCAGAAGTAAACGACAAACGAACGAGTGTAATTCTTACGATTGATGAAGTCAAGTAATTCATATTTGGGGCAGGTTAGTCTGCCCCAAAACCGTATTTATTCTCCAAATCTCGTATATTTGGATTTGGAGAATACAACAATGAAAGAAATTTACGATAAAATATTAGAACTAGAAGGCATTCCGGGCTATTCTAAACATCAGCAATTAGTACAAGGAATCATCAATGCTATTGACGATAAAGTGGTATCAAAAAACGATATGCTCCCCTCCGTCAACAGCATGATAAAAGAACTCGGCGTGGCGCGCGAAACCGTGGCTAAGGCTTATCGTGAGCTTGTAAGCAGAGGCATTGTTGAGTCCAAAAATAGAATGGGGTATTATGTTTCTACAAATGATGTCAATCGTCCTACCCAAGTGGCCTTGGTATTATTTAATCATGGCTCATTACAAGAAGTTTTTCTAAAATACTTTAGAGCCCATTTACCCGCTGAAATACATTTTGATACATTTTTTCACCATAACAAAATAGAGAATTTCGAAAATATCATTCAATCTATTTTGGGAAAATATAGTATGTATATTATTACGCCTATCCCACACCCCAAAACTAGAGAGATTTTACGATTACTTCCCATCAACAAATTGCTGATGATAGACCGTTATGAGCCTATCGACGGCGATTTTAGTCATATTACACAAGAGTTTGAACAATCAACCTACCGAGCATTTGCCGATTTGAATGACCGCATTCAGCGATATGATGAGTTGATATTTTTTCATCATGTTGCCTCAAGTACTCCTATCGAAATTGTGAAATCTTTTAAAAAATATTTGAAAGATTTTAAAATGAAAGGTTCTATCCGAACAGAATATATCTCTGGTTCGGTAGAAAAGGGAAAGGCTTATTTTACACTCCAAAACATAGAACTATGGACGCTCATTAAAGACTGTAAAGAAAAAGGCTTAACAATCGGAAAAGATGTTGGGATTATTTCGCACAATGATGATTTAATCAAAGAAATTGTTTGCGATGGTATTACGACCTACTCGGCCGACTTTATGTTATTGGCGCAAAAAGCTGCCGAATTTGTCATAAATCCCGAGAAAATCAAAGAGACCATTCCAACCATTTTAAAGATTAGAAATAGTCTTTAATTATATCCAATAGGTATTCAGGCTTGATGTTGCTATGAGTAATAATTCGATAAACAATCCGCAAACCAAAGCAAGCGAGTCGCTATTTTTAGGAAAAAGGAGACTAAACTTTTGGCTCGTGGGATGTTTGCTTTTTCTTACAAACCTAAATAGTATCCAATTTATCGGCGAAAATGAATCGGTGTATATCAACAATATGTCGGTAATGGCATGGGGTATTACATCCGTTTTTGCTATGTTGATTGTTGCGGAATTCGTAATCCCCTATTATTATCAAAAAGGAATCATTACCACTCCCGACTTTCTCGAAATTAGGTTTGATAAAAGTATGAAGCTATGGGTATCGGTGGTGTACCTATTGGCCTATCTTCTCAATATGATGCCTCCTATTTTGTATGCAAGTGCCACAGTTTTTCAAGGTATTTTTCATATAACCGAATTACTCCATCTAAGTTCTTTCCAAACTATTGCACTTTTGTGTATATCTATCGGTAGCTTTTCATTGTTGATTTCGCTTTGGGGAGGAATCGAAAAAATTGCCATCTCCGACATTGTGGTTGGTATTTGCTTGTTAATAATAGGATTATCATTGCCCTATTACGGTTTTAAGCATCTTGGTGATGGCAATATCACAAAAGGCTTTAATATAGTGTTTAATGCAAAAAACACGCATCTCAATGCCATTGGCAATACTCAAGATGCCATCCCTATCAGTACTCTTTTTACGGGTATGATGCTTGTAAATCTAAATTATTGGGGCGTCGAGCAGTTTATTGTTCAGCGAATGATTTCTGCGCAAAATCTTATTGAAAGTCAAAAGGGAATTATACTTACCGCCTTTGGCAAAATTTTGTCGCCGCTTATGCTCAATGTACCAGGACTAATCGCTGTTTATTTATATCCGCATCTTAGCAATACTGCTGAGGTATTCCCACGCATGATAGCTGATGTGCTTCCTCCGTTTCTGGTGGGTATTACTACTTTTGTCATTATTGGCGCTAGCATTACAAGCTTCAACGCTGGACTTTCGAGCACTAGTGCTTTGTTCTTCTTGAATATTTACGGTCCATTAGCCGAAAAACGCGGACATACCCTCAGCAACAAGCAAATTCAGCGATTTTCACGTTATTTTCAGATAGGCGTTGGATGTTTTTGTATGTTGATAGCTCCCTTTATTTATTTTGCTCAAGGAGGATTTTATTTGTATCTTCAAAAAGTGGGAGGAGCATTTAATGTTCCTATTTTTACGATTTTATTCATAGGTTTTGTCAACAATAAAGTAAGCACAATAGCGGCCAAAGTCGGACTTTTCTTTTTTATATTCACTTATCTTATCACACAGTTTGTTATCCAACTTCCTATCCATTTTCTACATGTATTAGCCATTTTGTTTGTCGTGACTAATGTACTCATGCTAGTAATTAGTCGGTGGTATCCAAATAACAAGGCTTTAGTAGAAACCACCTACACAAAACATGGCAATGGCTGGAAACCACGTTATTGGTTTTATGGCATTCTGATAGCTTTATCGGTATTAGTATATGTCATTTTTTCTCCAATAATCTTTTGATATATAATCCAATAACCTCTTTTTCAAAACATAATCTTGCTAGATTAAAAGGATATTTTATCAGTTATGGGTATATGGCAAAACATTTCCTACATCAACTTTGAGGTTTTCAGTCTAATGCCTTTGGCCAACAGGAAGGAGTTTTTGTCAAGGAGCTTTAGAAAAAGGCATGTTTGTAGTTATGAAAAACCTTTTAAAACTCTTTGAATGGTGCCTACACATAAGTCATTTCTAAACGCAATGTCTTCGAGTCAAAATTTGACAATAACATTTTGATTAAAAATCTTCAAATAACCCATATACTATTAACTAATAGCGCTTTCCTACTTAGCATCAAAAACTTGAAGAAGAATCCGAATCCCAAAAATGAGAGATGACTCATGTTTAGGAACAAGACAAAGAGGGTTAAATTGTTTTTTTAGTAACGGTTGATATATTTTTGCCAAATACCCAAACTGCTGGATTTCCTTTCAAGATATCCGTTCTAAAGAATAATAAGAACATGTTTAGTTTTATTAGCTATTCCACCAACTCAAAAGGTATATATCTAAAACGAATTGATAATCTCTATAAATCGTGTAGATTTGTATATAAGTAAGAAAAACGACTAACACACCATTTCTTAACCACTCTCCCTTAATCAAAGTAGCGTCTGATAGAATGTCTTTTACTCGTTTGTACAAACGATTAGGTCTATGGTATATCGCTCTGATAGTAATTGTCTTTAAGCAAAAAATCTTATGAACTTTATGATGTCACACGCAAAGGCTACAAAATACAGCCAGACCTTATCCCAAGTGATTATGGATAAGATAGCAGCTTTTGCTCAAAATATCCTTGAAATTAAATCTTTTAGTGCTTGCGTATATAAAGGAGAGGAACTGGAATGTTACTTGAGTAATTTATCCAATACAGTCATTGAAAATGTACCAGCCTCGGTGGCTCGACAATCCTTCTCTCAATATTCTTTCGATCAAGTAATTACAGTAAAAAGGCATCTTTCGTTAGAAACGCCGTGGCAAGAATATTCGTCCATTCAACAAACATGGCTCGTACAAAAGGTTTTGGATGAGAATTATAAGGTAGTATTGGGATTTCACGCTTCAGAAAACCCTGAACTAAGGCCTAATCTACATGCAGAAATCCTAGGATTTTCGGATACAATAACTTATCAAATAGGATATTATGGGTTAAAAAATCAATTGAATGTATGTTCTCATGTATCACCTTTGCACGAATTACAAAATAATCTTGGACTTATCGGTATTAGCGAGGGTATTCAGGAAGTGAGAGATTTAATTTTGCGAGTAGCTTCAACAGACTCGACCGTTATTATTTTGGGAGAAACAGGTACTGGCAAAGAGTTGGTCGCCAAAGCTATTCATGAGCAATCGCATAGAAAAGAAGGCGTTTTTGTGAAAATCAATTGCGCGGCTATACCCTTTCATTTGCTTGAAAGTGAGTTGTTTGGGCATGAAAAAGGCGCATTTACAGGAGCGGTAGAGCGAAAAATTGGGAAGTTTGAATTGACAAATGGTGGTACTTTATTTCTGGATGAAATTGGAGATATGCCTCACGAGCTGCAAGCGAAGTTACTCAGAGTATTACAAGAAAAATCCTTTGAACGTGTTGGAGGAAATAAAACTGTCAAAACCAATGTACGAATTATTACAGCGACACATTGTAACTTAGAAAAGTTGATAGAAGCTGGTACTTTCCGACAAGATTTGTATTATAGACTGCAAGTATTTCCGATACAGATACCTGCTTTGAGGGAAAGAAAAGAAGATATTCCTTTATTGGTAGAATATTTCGTCAATCATTTTTCCAAAACGCTCAACAAGCAATTGCTTGGGGTAAATCAACAAGTATTGGATAGTTTGATGCAACATACTTGGCAAGGAAATGTCCGTGAATTACAACATGTCATCGAAAGAGCCTGTATATTATCGAAAGGAAAATATCTTAATAAAATTGCTATTTCTCAGAATAACAGCACAATACAAGAAAACAACAATCATTTTGAAGTAAAACCACTACAAGAAATTGAACGTAATTATATTATTCGAGTTCTTCAGCATTGTCAAGGAAAGGTTTTTGGAGAAAATGGTGCAGCCCAACTTTTGGGTTTACCCCCAACAACCCTGCTGTCAAAAATGAAAAAACTACAAATACAAAAACAGATAAGCTAGTTCGAGACTTAGTCTCGAACTAGTAATTTCATTTACTTCCTTACTAAGT
>NZ_JBMLSD010000126.1:0-11256 GCF_049240685.1 Flectobacillus sp. | reverse complement strand
AGCTAGTTCGAGACTTAGTCTCGAACTAGTAATTTCATTTACTTCCTTACTAAGTATTAGTGCTGAATTATGAGTTGTGAAATGTGAATGTAAAAATTTAATTATCAATATCTTACATCTTCAATTGATTGAATCTAATTCTGCACGATTACTTAAGTCAGTAAGTAAAATAAAATTAAATATTGTACTTTAAGCTTTCAGGTAAGGGCTTTCGGAGGTGAGCATTGGGAAAAGCATGACTGTGGTTATTAAAAGGCATTTTAATACTCTTTGCCTTGTGCCTGTTGCCTTGTGCCTAAACAGATAAATTAAATCTAATTGTGCACGCTTATTTATAAACCAACTTAATCCCGTGTTTCTTTATTTTAGAATACAGGGTTTGTGCCGATATGCCTAAAAGTTCTGCCGCACCACCTGCGCCAGACACTCTGCCGTTACTTACTTTTAAGGTATTGATAATGTGCTCTTTTTCCATTTCTTCCATGGTCAGAATCGCACTTGCCTGTTCGGGCTCTATCTGATTAATAGTTTTTGATTCAGGAATTGAAAGTACGTTTATTTCGGCATTATTGGCTAAAAGGACTGCTCTTTCGATACAGTGTTCTAATTCTCGAATGTTTCCGGGCCACGTGTAATTTTTGAGCTTTTCTAATGCCGCATGATTGATGCCCGTAATTTTTTTACCCAACAACAATCCATATTTTTCAATGAAATAATAGACTAAATCTTCAATATCCTCTTTTCGTTCACGGAGTGGGAGTAGTTCTAAAGGAAAAACATTGAGACGATAATAAAGGTCTAGCCTAAAACGACCATCCGACACTTCTTTTTCCAAATTACGGTTTGTTGCAGCAATAACTCTAATATCGACTTTCAAGGTAGTATCGCTACCTATTCGCTCAAATTCTTTTTCTTGCAAAACGCGTAACAGCTTTACTTGTGCTTCAAGAGGCATTTCTCCGATTTCATCCAAGAAAATAGTACCTCCATGCGCCTGTTCAAATTTCCCGATGCGTCGTTGGTGTGCACCTGTAAAAGCTCCTTTTTCATGCCCAAATAGCTCAGATTCAATAAGATTGACAGGTAAGGCAGCACAATTTACCGTAATAAAGGGTTGTGTATTACGATTGGATAAAGCATAAATAGCCTTGGCGACTTTTTCTTTACCAGTTCCAGTTTCGCCCAAAATTAACACAGAGGTAGGCGTATTGGCTACTATTTGGATTTTATGAGTTAATTCCTTTGCATAAGGACTTTTACCAATTAGCCCAGTGACTTCAGAAGTGAGTTCAACCTGTGTTTCGGTCTTAATAAAACCTCTTTCAATACCATATCTATGGCGCGCAATATCGAGCATGACAAATAAATCTTTGTCACGAAAAGGTTTTACCAAAAAACCATAAGGTTGTGTTTTTTTGGCAGATTCAAGGCATGAATGATTGGTGTTTGCAGAAATAAATAGAAAAGGAATATTTCTTTTATGCAGAATCTGGGCTAAATCTATACCTGTCAAATCACCCTTAAGAATCACATCAATCAAGACCCAATCGGGTTTCTTTTCCTCAATATATTGTAAGGCTCTTTCTACAGAAGAGGCAATTCCTGTTACTAAATAGCCCCCTTTGGTGAGCATAAGCTTGAGGTCATACGCCACAATAAATTCATCTTCAACGATTAATATTTTATCCTTTTTAGACATTCACTAACTCTTTATGTAAGGGAAAAACAACCTGAACCTTTACGCCATTATCGCTTATAATTTCTACATTTCCGTCTATTTGCTCTGCCAATCCATAAATCAGATTGACGCCCAATGACTCGGAGGTATGTTGTAAAAAATCATCTGGAAGCCCAATGCCATTGTCACGTACTCCCAAATGTACAAAGTTTTGGTTGTCGAGTTGGAGACAAATACGAATTATGCCACTACTTTGATTAGGAAAGGCATATTTGATAGCATTATTAATTACTTCATTAAGAATTAAGCCTACTGGAACGGCCTGAGAAACATCAAGAATTACATCTTCTAGAACGTAGTCGATGGTAATATTTTGCTTAAAATTCGAGTATTCTTTTACATACGAAATCAGTTCAGCAATATACCATCGCATATCAATGGTTGAAAGTCCGTCTGTTTGATATAGTTTTTGATGTATCAGTGAAATGGCTTGCATTCGTTGTTGGCTTTTCTGAATAGCCACAATGGCGTCTTGATTATTGAGATGAGCCGATTGTGCATTGAGAAGGCTAATTACGACCTGCAAATTGTTTTTTACGCGATGATGAATTTCTCTTAGAAGCCACTCTTTTTCACTCAGAAGCTTTTTGAGCAAATCATTTTGCTTGTTAATCTCAACTTGTTTTTTCTCGAGTTGTAAATTAACTTTTTGCTTAAGTCGGTATCGACTCACAGAAATTACCAATAAGAGTAATAAAATTACAGCGCCAGCAATGATATTGACTTTTAGCACTCTTTCATTTTGGATAATGCCATTCTGAATTTCTGTCTTTTGTTGTAAAATTTGGATATTCTTATCTTTTTGTTCGGTTTCAAACTTTACTTGAAGATTGATAAGTTGCTTGGCTTTTTCGATATTAAGTAAAGAATCAGACGCCACTTTATATAGTTTTAGGTGCTTTACAGCATCTTGAAGCCTGCCTAGAGCAGAATCAGCTTTATAAATATTCTGATAAGCTAAGGAAAGATAAAGGTAGTTTTTTTCTTGAATAGCTATTTTTTCGTAATCCAAAAGCAGTGGATAGGCCTTTTTATATTGATGTGTTTCTATCAAATATCGTGTGATGCTATTGAGATAAAACTTGTAATAAGCCTGTTCTGGGCTGAGTTTTGAAAATATCTCCCAGACCTTTTGATAATGCGGTTGAGCTTTATCAAACTCTCGAAGCCCAATATAAATATTCAAATACAGATAAGGAATCCGCCCTATCATTTCTGCACTCAAATCTTTGGCATATTTTTTTTCGAAAAATATTAAATCTTTTAGTGCGCCTTTATAGTCATTGATGCGGGCTTTAGCAGTAATAATATTACCCGAAATCATCTGAATATAGCTTTTCTCTTGATATTTCTTGGCGAGAACCAATGCCTTTTCCCAATAGGCAACAGCGGGTTTTTCTTGCTTCAAATAATAATATACCAGAGCAGTAGTATTGTAAATGCTACTCATTTGTAAAGATGAGTCTTTGAGCGACTCAGCGATTTTTACAGCGGAGATACTATTTTCAAGTGCATTATCGTACTTACCCATTTGTATATAAACATTGGCCATAAGTTTATAAACGCCTTGGGTATCAGGTATTTTAGCCTTTCGAAAAGCAATGAGTGCTGCATGTAGTTCTTTCAATGATTGTTCTTTCTGATTATCAATAATCAATAAATCTCCGAGCATTTGCCTTGCAGGAGCTTCTTTTTCGTAGGCTTTGGCTTGTGAAAAATAAAAGATGGCTTTTTGATAAAACTGTATTTTTTGCTTGATATGTTGTTCGTCTTGCTCTATTAAATGCCCTTCTTTTTCAAAATAATCGCCTTTTTGTTCGGGCAAATTATAAAGTTTGGCAAAACCTAAAGCTTTCCGAAACATACCTCGTCCTTCAGCTCGGAACCCTTTTTCCAACAAAATACTACCTCTTAAATACAAACTTTTGACATATTCTTGGTGCAAATTATTTACTACGCTTACTCGGGTGGCTTCTTCGGCCAAGGTTGAGGCACTATCTAAATCCGATTTTAGTTCTCCATCTCGCAACAAATAATGGTCACTCAAAAGTAAAAGGGTATTCACTTGATTTACAGGCGTAACTTTACCTTTGAGTACACGCTTAAGTGAGTCGGCTTGGGCTAATGTGAGTACTTTAGCATTTGCCTCAAAGTAGCTCAGTAATCCTGTGGCAAAGAGCAATAAGCCTATTTTTGGGAGAAAGGAAAAAGTTTTCATCGTGATTCAGAATAACAAATGGCGATTGAGAGGTAATAGAAGTAAGACAACGGCCTTGCTTCTATTACTAAAATTACACAAATTTTACTTTAAATGCGCTCTTAGCATCCAAGCCATTTTTTCGTGATTTTCCATCAAGCCAGTAATAAAATCACTGGTGCCGAGGTCATGTAAGTCGCTAGCAAAACGATTTATATTTTCTCGTAAATGAAATATAATCGTCAGGTGGTCTTGCAATAATTCTTTGATAAGTCCAAAACTCGTATTTTCTTCGCGAGTTTCTTCTGTCAAACGTGTAAGTTGTGCATAACGTTTGAGCGTAGCAGGAGCAAAATGACCAATCGCACGAATACGTTCGGCAACATCGTCGATAATGTCGTCTAATTCCTCATATTGTTTTTCGAAGAAAAGGTGCATATTATAAAAATCTGCTCCTTCTACATTCCAATGCGCATTGCGTGTTTTGGTGTACAAAACAAACTCATCTGCTAATAACTTTGACAGCTCTAAAGCTATCTCCAAACGGTCATTTTCTTTGATACCAATGTGTGTTTCCATGATTTATAAAATGTTTTGAGATAATCTGGGAATGATGAGTTGTGAATTGTGAGTTATGAATTAGGGCTTGTCCTTTGTGCTTGCCTAAAAGTTCGACAGGAATTCTAATGTTATAATTTTGCTTAATGCCTAATGCCTAATGCCTATAGCTTACAGCCATATTTAAAACTTTCGAATAATTACTACGCCAGCAATGATGAGTAAAATCCCTAGGATACGATGTAGATTGATAGGATGTGGGTGTGGTACTAGTAGGTTGAAATGGTCTAGTAACAAGGAAATCAATAATTGTCCTGCCACGGCCAACCCAAAAGTTAATGCTGGCCCGAGCCTAGGAAATGCCAACACCATGACGGTTACATAGAAGGCACCAAGCAAACCAGCCACCCACAAATGAGCAGGAGCGGATTTTACTGACCCTAAAACAAGTGCTTCTCTGTTGACAGCCACATAAGCAAGCATACCAATAGCTCCAACAATAAAAGAAATCAGGGTAGCCCATGAAGGACTATCAAGTACTTTGCCCATACGGGTATTGAGTCCCGCCTGAATCGGTAACATAGCTCCAGCCATAATCACCAATAATATCCAAATACCTTTATTCATCGTAATGAGATTTAGAAAATAAGAAATAGTCTAAACTATAATTTCCTGCTCCTGCGAAGGTTAGAAAAATGAAGGATAGGCTATACATAAAGGGCGTATCTTTGACCAATAAGGAATCTCCTGCATGTACAACCAAATATCCCATCAGGGTCACACACCAAATAGGGATAGTAGAAAAACGGGTGAATAAGCCTAAAATCACAAATATCGGACAGACTAAATTTGCGGTAAGAATAGCGCCATCGTTCAACCATACAGGTAAGCCAAAAGGATTCGGAATATGCTCCACTACGCCTGTTGTGATACCTAATTTTTTGAGACCATGAACCAAAAATAGCTCCGTCCCCAACGCCACTCTGTAAATCAACAATAGAATATCCCATGATTTTTGTGGTAGATTACCTACTAATAATAGGTTAGATAACCACTGATTAAAAGGTTCTGATTTCATACATATTTATTAGGTTGAAGAAAAAAGGCATTATACAACTATTTGAGAATACTTTTAAAATCACACATTCACTCAATATATCGGCGTGAGCGTATTTTCTATTTCAGTTCTAAAGCGTTCGAATTGGATAGGCAACTTCAGTGATTGTCCCAATTCTGCGAGAGGTTCATCAACATCAAAGCCAGGACTATCCGTTGCCACTTCAAATAAAACCCCGCCAGGTTCACGGAAATAAATAGAATGAAAATAAGTTCTATCCATAATAGGTGAAACATGCAAATCTGCCTCTAAAACCTTTGCTCTTTGTAGTTCAATAAATTCATCGGTTGGTGTTCTGAATGCCACGTGATGAACGATTCCAGCAGCAATCATGGCTTCTGGTTCATCAGGCAATTCAAGAATATCGATATATGCAGCATTGGATTCAAACTGGTGAGATAGTCTCGTAAATGCACCTTGCTTGCTTGAAACTGTATATCCTAGTAGTTCTTTTAGTACCTCAACACTTGGTTCAGTTTCGTTAAGTGTGAGGGTTATTCCATAAAAACCTTGTGTTGCATATTGAGCAGAGATATCGCTGGTCGCCCAAGGCTGGGATGTTTTACCTTTTTCTGTTTCTATCAGTGCCAAGGATAAACCATCAGGATCTGCGAAGGATAGGATATTTTCATCAAAACCATCATTTTGCTCTACAAAACGAATGTTATTTTGTGCCAAACGTTTTTTCCAGAAATCTATACTTCCAACAGGAATCGCAAAAGTAATCTGAGAAACTGTTCCCGCGCCAGGGATGCCTTTTACTTCATCACCCCAAGCAAAAAATGTCAGAATCGTTCCGGGTGAGCCTGCTGTATCTCCAAAATAAAAGTGATACGCATCAGGAGCATCGAAATTGACCGTTTTTTTGACTAATCTCAACCCTAATATTTTGGTATAAAAATCGTAAGTTCTTTGGGCATCGCCAGCAATTGCTGTGATATGATGTAGCCCGTATGTGAGGTTTTCCATGAGCTTAAATATTGTTTTTTGCTAGAACTTTACTTGCGTAGTAAGCGCTGTCATAAAAATGTCTTTTCCTGCGCTTTCTGCTTGAATAAAAGGACCTGAAGCAAACCAAGTAGCTTCGAGTCGGAGGTAAACAAAAGGATTGAGTTGATAATTAAAATCCATCGCCAACTGAGTACCGATGAACTTTTCTTCAGTATTTTTTCCTGCATAAATCACCGACATATTCGGCGCATATATACCATCATGCTTACTCAATCGCCAAAAAATATCGTAATCCATACCCCAATTAAGTCTATCCGTCAATTCTAAATCAATAGAAGGATGAATATCAAATAAATTGGAAGGTCCAATAAGTGCTGCCAGACCAAAATAGGCTCCTTTGGGATACAAGGGGTTGAAAGTCTCTACTCGATTATCGTTAGGGATTTCATCACCCGAAATAGCTTCAGTTTTTAAGCCAAACTTTGGTTTTAAACGCCATTCATCTTTTTGAAAAGTAGTATTGGATGAAACCGTCCAAGCTCGAATCGTTTTATCTTGAAAAGTCCCAAACTGATAAACTCCTTCAAAATCATATTGCCAAGCGCCAGAGGTTTTCCAAATTCGAGTACCGACAGAGTGACGAAGTTCTTCGCCTTTTCCTGCTACGAGTGTGGCTGTTTTTTTCCAAATACCCAAGTAATAAACATCGATATTGTTCAATACAGGAGCATGATTAATGACCGAATAAAGCCCCCAAAATTTAGCATTTTCATTAAAATGGTCATCAAAAATTCCTGCTTTGTTGGCGACGGGATGCGAGTAAAAAGCATCGGATTTAAAGTTTTTTTGTTGGTAAATAAGCTTCAAGGCATCAAATGCCATTCTGTTGTTAGGCGCTTCACGGACAGCCACTAATCGCTGCGAACCATAAGATAATTCTTGCCGCCCGATGCGAGTGGTCAGTGTAGTTTGTGATGAAGTGTTCCATTTGGCCTCAACAAATGCCTGATGTAAATCCAGAGGATTTTCTTCGACGACACTTGGTGCTAAACGACTATTGGCCATACTGCTTTGCAATTGTACAAAAGCCCTCAAATGCTTGTTTAAATGCCAATCTGCATGACCTAAAAAACGGGTGAGTAAAAATCCATCTTTGTCGGGAGTGGCATCGCCCCAGTCTTCATTTTTTAAGTAAAAGTATTGATAGCGTACTTCTCCACCCAAAGATAAATAGGGCAGTTTTTGATGCTTAACGAATGGGATAAACTTAATTTTATCGTAACTGCCTGCGGTGCTATCACGTTTAATCTTAGACCAATCTTCGTCATAACGAAGTGGTTTGAAAAGCGAAGCTTTTTGAGCATAAGCACTGATACTTCCTAAGAAAATACCCAATGCTAAAATCGCGGTTTTCATACGGTATAACGAAGATTAAGTAAAACAAAATTGGGCATTAGGCTGTAAGCTGTGGGCTGTAAGCTGTAGGCTAAAGTAGTTTCTTAAGAAATTATCAGAATTTTAGCCTATTGCCTGTAACTTAAAGCCTAAAGCATATTCTCACTATTACTTGGTTTGGTAGCCTCCATAATATTTGACTGGGCTCCAGCTCGGAATTACCTCTAAAGGTTGTGGTGCAATGGCTTTAAAATCTCCTTTGCCATAAACTACTTTCCCATCGAGAATCGTCAATTCTGAAGTAATTTCCTTGATTTTTTCTTCTTCTATGTTGAAGTAATCATCGCTCAATACCACTAGGTCGGCTAAATAACCTGAAGCAATTTTCCCTTTTTGTTTTTCTTTAATTAAATCATATCCTCCTGCTGTATACAATTGGAGTGCAGTTTGTCGATCAAGCGTATTTTCTTTAGCCATTACCTGATTGCCTCCCAATGATTTTCCTGAAACTATCCAGTACAATGACATCCATGGGTTGTAGGATGCTACGCGCGTTCCGTCAGTACCCAGACCAACTGGGATACCCAATTCAAGCATTCTTTTAACGGGAGGACTATTCAAGGCAGCTTTTTTGCCATATCTACGAATAAAACTTTCTCCTTGATAAGCCATACGGTGCTGAATCGCAATACCACCACCCAAGGCTTTGATGCGTTGCATATTTTCTTCAGTGACAGTTTCGGCATGATCAAAAAACCAAGTTAGTCCGTTGAGTGGCGTTTCTTTGTTTACTTCTTCGATTACCGCCAAATCTCTTGAGATACTTTCGTTATAAGTAGCATGCAGTCTGAATGGCCAACGATTTTTTACTAATAATTGTAAAACAGGCTTCAAGGAGTTTTCCATAGTTGCTGGCAACTCAGGACGAGGGAAAAGAAAATTCTCAAAATCAGCCGCATCAGCCACTAAATTTTCGCCACCACCTTCAACATGATAATCTACCTCGTTATGTCCATTTGGATGCGAAGCGTCCAAATCAACCATACCAACCCATTTGTTATAGTCGCTTAGTTCAGTTCCTTTTTTCTGAGCAAATAAGTAATAGGGCAATCGAACGGTTATTTTTCCTGCTCGGTCAAGCGAATCTGTGATTTTGTAATCATCAGGGAAGTTCTGGAAACCGCCACCTGCATCCATTACCGCAGTCACACCCAATCGGTTGAGCTCGGTCATGTACTGTAAAGTCGAATTAATTTTTTCGTTGAGACTAAGCTCAGGTAATTTTGCTAGTGTAGAATACAAGATATAGGCGTTGGGCTCAGCGGCTAATAATCCTGTTGGGTTTCCGTGTTCATCTTTTTCGATTAAACCACCCATTGGGTTAGGCGTATCTCCATTGATATGAAGTTTTTCGAGACCAGCCTTGTTGAGCCACGCTTTTCCATAGAGATATAAAATAAAAGTAGGAGTATTACCTGTAGCTTGGTTGATTTCCTCAATCGTTGGCAAACGTCTTTCTTCAAATTGGTATTCGTTCCAGCCACCAACTACACGAACCCACTGACCTTCTGGCGTGCGTTGTGCCTGTTCTTTGAGCATTTCTAATGCTCTTTTTAGGGATTTAACGCCATCCCAACGTAATTCGGTATTAAAAAATCTTCCCCCACGGATTACGTGTAAATGACTATCAAAAAGCCCAGGGATAACGGTTTTTCCTTTAATATCTACCACTTGTGTTTTGGAAGATTTGTAGGATAAAATTTCTTTGGTACTTCCTACTGCCAAGACTTTGTTTCCTGCAATGGCAATAGCTTCGGCATTACTCTTTTGAGCGTCAAGGGTATGTACTTTGGCATTAATCAAAACCATATCAGCTTTGATTTTTTGCCCAAAACCTTGAGAAATGACAAAGGTTAAGAGAATAGTGAGTGCGGTTAACTTCTTCATGGCAATAAGAAAGGTTGGGGTAATAATGCTGAATTGTCAGTTATGAATTGTTAATGTAAAGTGTTACTATTTAACACTTTACATTAACAATAATTTTAATTTTGCTCGCTTTAAGCCTTAGACTTTCGACAAACATATTCCTCATGAATGCAAAGAATCTTTTTGGCTTAATGCCTACCGCTTATAGCCTATTGCCTATTAATGTTTCAACATTTCATGAGCATATTGGATACCGATACCGTAAGCACCACCGTATTTTTTTACCAAGTTGGTTACAGGTACATAAGTCTCGCTTCTTGCCCAGTCTCTCTGTAATTCAAGTAGGTATTGGATAGATGTCATTGGGTGCGCACCTGCTTGTACCATACGTGCGATAGCTTGGTCATGAGCCTCTTTTGAAACGTCACCACTAGCATCCGTTATTACATATACGTCATATCCTTCGCTGATGGCAGACAATACTGGACCTACAATACAAACGCTAGTCCACAAGCCAGCAAAAGCGATTTTCTTTTTGCCTTTATCAACAATCGCTTTGTGAGCATTTACATCTTCCCAAGTATTCATGGTAGTACGGTCGATGTATTTGGTAGTTGCTTGAGGGTAAAATTCAGATACTTCAGGAAAAACAGGACCACTAAATGATTTTTCGGCTACCGTTGTTACAACCGTTGGTACATTAAAGATTTTGGAAGCACCTGCTACGATGGCCGTATTGTTACGTAATTCGGTCATATCGATATTTTTTGTAGCAAAACCCATTTGGCTCTCATGGTCGATAAGTACCAAAGCATGGTTACTTGGACTCAACAACATAGGAGATGGTTTTTGTGCTAAACCAATAAATGAAACAAGAGCGAATGCGATAGATAAGATGGACTTTTTCATGGTTTTAAATGTTTATTGTATTGTGTTGTGAAAATTTTGGGCAATATTTTTCCGCCTCCCAAAATCGGGAGTTGAGCGACATTGCAGGTTTTTTGAGTATGAATTTTTAGCTTTAAGTTTCCGGGCAAAATTAAAATAATTTTACCCGCCTTAAGCTCTAGGCTTTATGCTGTAGGCTAAACGTTAAATAGTATTTCTCATAAAATAATTAAGGCTTTTTTGCCTAATGCCTACGGCTTAGAGCCTAAAGCTTATTCATGCAATTTTATTTTGCTTGAATACTTACAAAACCTTCAAAGTGTTATTGATTCTCTGTCGTTGTTTTGTTGATTCAAAATTACTACAAGCAATAAACCTGTGCATTGATGTATGTTAAGTAATGATTTGACTGGGCTTTCGGCGGTCGGCTATGGGCAATCGGCAAAATGTCTCCATTATTGTATTCTATCTGTGGTCAGTGAGACA
>NZ_JBMLSD010000125.1:0-26173 GCF_049240685.1 Flectobacillus sp. | reverse complement strand
AAATATTGTATAAGGATAAAATTATAATGATAAAGCTCCGTTCTAAACTAAAAAATATTAAATTTTGCTATTGCTATTACAACAAGTTTTCAACCAGTCTTCCATTTACCTTTGATAAACCAAGAGGATTAAATGAATGCTGTATGAATGAAGGATACTTCTCGTTAGACTGCAAAACGAAGAATTCAATATGATCTAAACTACATTTAAAAGAAATATGAGTACGCTAAACAAAGGTGAATATTCTGGGAATATCTTAAATTTAGTTGAATTTGAGGGCATCATAACCAGCAAAACTGCCTATCATGACAAGGTCGATCAGTCTTACCATTATCATGCAAATCCGCATTTGAGTTTTATCATTAATGGTGCGCATTTGGAAAGGAAAAACAATCAAACTGCTGTTAAAACTTCAAAGGATGTTTTGTTTTATCATTCTGGAGAATTTCACCAAACAATTCCATTTACTCCAGATACTAAAAACCTAAACCTTGAAATTGATTCCTATTTCTTACAAAAACATGATATTTCGGAAGAGTTATTAGAAAAAGCAGTGCTAAAAAACGTAAGAAGCAAACTGTTTATGCTCAAACTCAATTCTGAACTCAATTTCAACGATGGCTTGTCTCAAACTGCACTACATTCACTTATATTAGATTTTGTTGCCGAAGCTGATGTGAAAGATTATCAACAGATTTTGTGGTGTCTAAAGTTGGAAGAATTTTTAAATGACAATTGGAATTACAATCACAGTCTTGAAGAGTTATCTATTTTGTTGGGTGTTCATCCTGTGACGATATCAAAGCATTTTCCAAAATATTTTGGCTGTACTATCAGTGAATACTTACGAAGATTAAGAGTAATGCGAAGTCTGGATTTACTAAAATCTTCAAATCAATCTTTGACTGAGATTGCACATTTTTGCGGATTTGCGGATCAGAGCCATTTTTTGCGAACCTTCAAACATTTGACTGGACTCAATCCAAAATCATTCAGAAATTTTTAAACAGGCTAATTTTGTTCTATTTTACAAGTTGGGAGGTTTGTTATTTTGCACCAAATCAAACTTCTCAAACATGAAAAAACTATTTTTTATCCTATCTTTTTTACTCTGTCAATGTTCATTTGCCCAAAAAACGTTGCCAATTCTCAAGTCTAATGCCAAGACCATTAAGATTAGAGAAGGAAAATCCGAAATTCATGAGCAGCATCCTATCGCCAAGGCCAATCCTGATGTCTATGTCCCGAAACCATTTACAAAAACACAAGAAATAACTTATATCTCCGATATTGATTCAATCACTTTCAAGGTTGAAATGAATAAAATAGTAGATTTTTTGATAGTTCAAAATGGAAAGGATACCATCAAAACACAAATTAACACCAATAAAAATCAAGTTATTAGCTATCCAAATTACGCCTATACCAAACACAAGTCATCAAAGTATGATACAATACCTTTTAGCATAGGGGAGGACAGTCGAATTTATTTGAAAGGAAGCATCAATAATTCTGACACGCTTACCTTTTTGTTCGATACAGGCGCTTCTGGAATGGTTATTTCAACACCTTTGATTGATAAAAAGGTAAAAGTAAAGTTAGATGGGTCGTTTCTAAATGTTGGTTCCGATGGGGTGGAAAGAGTGCCTACTAGCTCACAAAATAAATTAACAATAAATGGATTAACCTGGAATCAAGTACCACTTCTAGCAATAGATTTCGGAGATTCTCCCTTCGATGCTGTGTTGGGTTGGGTGGCTTTTCAGAATAAAGTCTTAAAAATCAACTATGAAACAAAAAAAATGATTGTTTATGACTCATTACCACCTATTTCTGGAGACTATCGAAAGCTTGATTTTAGATTAATTGATGGTATACCCTACATAAAATGCAAGATGATTGTTAATAATACTGAATACGAAGAATGGTTTGATTTTGATTCGGGTTCGGATGGTTCATTAAGTATTTCTAAGGAATATTTTACTAAGCATAATTTAGCTGGCAAGCTCAATAAACTTGGGGAATCTGGTTGGATTGGAACAGCAGATATAAATATCGTAACTGATGTTTTGTTGTTGCGAAGACTAAAAATTGCAGATTTTGAACTTTACAATATACAATTGAGTGTCCCACAAAAAGATCCTGATACACCAGATAGGCTGGGAAATATTGGGAATCTAATCTTGAAACGCTTCACCACCATCATCGATTTTAGGAACAATTGTATGTATCTCAATCCAAATAATTTGATGTACTCAAAAATGGAGTAAAATGTTGCCATCGCAGCTAGTGCTTGCTCGCTAGTCAGTATTCAATTTTCTTATGATTTTATCTTAAAGTTAAATGCTAAAAAAACTAAATTATCGCTGAAATTTCCTTGTTGTTTTTTTGTCATCATTTTGTCATCGTGGTTTTTAAACAGTCTTTTGTTTTCCATTTTAAAAAACTGGTATCTTGGCGAGCTGAGAAACTTTCTCAGGTTAAACACTTTAACATATCTCACATGAAAAACAACATTTTCAAACTCGCCACTCTTGTATTATTCACTTTTGTTGTTGCAGTAAATGCCTCGTTGGCACAAGCGCCAAAACGTATCGATTTTGCAAAGGAAGGTTCTAATTCTTTGGTATGGGAACAAAAAGTTGAGGCTAACAGCAGTAAAAGTTTTGTGTTCAAAGCAACGAAAGGACAAGTATTGACATTGAGTTTTATTGACGATACCAAAAAAGGTATGATGGAATTGGGCAAAGAGTCGATTGAGCCAAATGCTGACCCTTATCAAGCTACCATTTCGGTGACGAAAGATTATACTTTTACAGTAAAAAATAATAGTCCTAAAAAAACAAGCTTTAGAATTGCCATCAGTTTGGAAGACCCAAAAGCAAAAAAGAAATAAACAACATAATTGTTCAGTAGTAAAATCCCCAGTAATGATTTGAAATACATTGCTGGGGATTTTTTGTCATATCGATACTTCTGTGTTATTTTTGATTAAATATTGGAAAAGTACTATTATTATTTCGATAAGTGTTTTTTGCTTTTCAATCGATTTCTGATGTATTTCGGCACTATGTTTCCGTTTATTAAATTTTTTTACAGTATTATTGGATGATTATGATACAATAATAATCCAAAAGTTATATTTTTTTGAAAAAATTGAGTAGATTTATACAAGTATTCTATTTGGAATTAGTTACCTTTTGATAAATGATTGAATGACTACAAAGACATTATATGATGAAAAAGAACTGCTTATTCATGCCTCTAATGGTAGTGAAGAGGCATTTTCTTTGATTTTTCATACTTATAAAAATAAACTTTATGGTTATTTGTTCCGAATTACTGAATCTAGCGATGTGGCGGAGGATATCATTCAAGAGATTTTTTTGAAACTCTGGAAAGATAAGGCTGATTTAGTAAACATAATTTCATTTGATTCCTATCTGTTTAGAATGGCAAAAAATTACGCCATTAATTCTTTCAAATCTAGGGCACGTCAAGCCTTGTTATATGTCGAATACCTCGAAACCCAAACTGAGGAGGATTACAGCACAGACCATAAAATTCAGTTTGAAGAAACAACTTTTCTACTTCAACAAATTGTTGAAACATTGCCTCCACAACAAAAATTGGTGTATCAACTAAGCCGAGAGCAATATCTCAAACATGATGAAATTGCAGAAATGCTTAATATTTCTCCACTTACCGTAAAAAATCACATTATCCAAGCTTTAAATACAATTAAGAAAAGTCTTAAATATCAGGCTGTTATCTTAATGGTTCTTGCTTTTTGGTACGAATTGAAAAAATAATTTATTTTTTTTTTCAATTAAACTAGTCCTATCCTTTTTGACAATTGTCTTCTTTTTAGCTAACCTCTTCCGTGAGCCCTACGGTTGTATGTTTTAACCATTGGGAATTTTTCAAAAACCATAAACCAAGGGAGTAAAATCCATAGAAGTGATATGCCTTCGACACGAATTGACCTTTTGATAGATAAATATTTTCAGAGCACTTGTTCCGAAGAGGAATTGCAGGAGCTCATGAAGTGGGTAGATGCCAGTTCTGAATTAGAATTAGGACAAAAACTCGCTGGTGTTTGGAAAAATTACAAACCTGAGCGAGTAATGCCCGAAGAAATGTCAGAAAGAATCTTGAATAATATTTTTAATCATCAAGACGACGAAACGCCTGTGGAGGAGGAGTATCAAGCGGTAAGTTTCTGGCGTACAAAATATGGAATGGCGGCTTCGGTGGCATTGCTTATAGGTTTGAGTTTTTTTGGTTGGTTACAATATAATGTAAATTTAAAACGAACCGAAAATCGTCTGGTTGAAGTAAAATCATTTCAACAGCATGATGTGCTGCCAGGAGGAGATAAGGCTGTATTGACCCTCGACGATGGTTCGACTGTCGTATTAGATAACACAGCCAATGGTAGTTTGGGTAAGCAAGGCGAAACCGATATTCGAAAAACCCAAAGTGGTAAGGTAGTTTATGAAGGCGCACAAATTGCTGTAGCTAAGCCTATGTATAATACCTTGACAACACCTAAAGGGGGACAATTTCAAGTTGTTTTGGCCGATGGTACTAAAGTGTGGTTGAATGCAGCTTCTAGCTTGAGATTTCCAACAGTTTTTACTGGAAAAGAAAGAAAAGTCGAAATGACAGGAGAAGTGTACTTCGAAGTAGCTAAAAACCCAAAAATGCCTTTCAAAGTTGTAACGCAAGGACAAGAGGTTGAAGTGTTGGGAACACACTTTAATGTAATGGCATTTCAGAATGAAAAGGTGATTAAAACCACATTACTTGAAGGTTCGGTAAAAGTAAGTAATAATGAAAAGACGACTATTTTACAACCAGGTCAGCAATCAAAAGTTGGTATCAATAGCAATATTTTCAGAACGGTCAATGATGTGAATATTGAAGAGGAATTGGCATGGAAGAACGGCTATTTCCAATTTAATGATGCCAGTCTAGAGCAAGTGATGCGACAAATTGAGCGCTGGTACGATGTTGATATTGAATATGTTGGTAAAATATCCAACGAGCATTTTACGGGAAAGCTTCCTCGCAATACCAATCTCTCGAATGTGCTTAAGATTCTGTCTATGAGTGAAGTTGATTTTAAAATAGAGGGCAAAAAAATTATTATTACCCCATAAGTGAAGTTTACTACTGAGTACAAATAGGGTGGAATTGCGTTAGTGGAAATTGATTTCCTATTAACTATGAAAAAATTAAGCATCAATAGATTATTAAATGATAGATACAATTTCGAGTCGACCGAGATACGGTATTTATAACTTATATTCTTTTAACCAGTACAGTGCCCGTGACACTTATTTCACGACAAGACATTGAACAAAGAAAAAGCGAAAACGCTGGCACGTCTTCGCTTACATTCGGAGTTTGATAAAAATCAGTTTTCCAAGTATCTTATTTTTTAAACCCCAAACAAAAGTATGAATCGCAATCCTATTTTCCAAATTAGGCTGGATTTGCCATGCCTTTCGGCTTCCTGTCGTGGGCACTTTTCCACAAAACTTTACCGGGTCATGAAACTAACCTTTATTTTATCGCTTACGATATGTTTACAGGTAAGTGCTGTTAGTTTTTCGCAGAGATTTAATATCAATCTTCGAAATGCTAGTGTTACTCAAGTTTTTAAAGAAATCGAACGTCAAAGTGGTTATACCTTCTGGTATAAATCCGACTTGTTACAAAAGTCTGATAAAGTAACCGTTTCACTAAAGAATGCTAAGTTAGAAGAAGTTCTTGAATCATGTTTTGCCAATGAGAAAATCGAATACTCTATTGTAGATAAAACCATTGTATTGAAACCTGCCAAAGTGGCACCTGTGTTGGCTCCAGTAGAGGTAGTGGCGAATCCAATAAAAGGTAAAGTCACCTCTTCGACCGACGGAAAGCCTTTAGTAGGTGTGAGTGTTGCCGTGAAGGGTACAACCCGTGGTACAACTACCGATTCAAATGGAGAATTTTCCTTAAATGCTTCTAAAAATGAAACCTTAGTGTTCTCTTACATTGGCTTCAATGGAAAAGAGGTTAGTATTGGTAATCAAACATTTATTTCGCTTGCTTTACAGGAGTCTGCTACTTCTTTAACCGAAGTTGCTGTTGTAGGTTATGGTAGCCAATCACGTAAAAACTTGTCAAGTGCTGTAAGTTCAGTTAAAACTGAAGAATTGAATAAGGGAGCCATGACTGATGTAGGTCAATTATTACAAGGTAAGGTTCCGGGTTTGAATATCACAGCGAGTGGTGACCCCAACAAGCCTGCTGCAGTAGTGATGCGTGGTGCGTCAACTTTGAATAGTTCGCAAGGACCATTTTATGTAATCGATGGAGTGCCAGGAGCTGATATTTCAACCATTGCGCCTGATGATATTGCGTCGATTGACGTGTTGAAGGATGCAGCTGCAACTGCTATTTATGGTAACCGTGCAGCCAATGGTGTAATTATGGTAACTACCAAAAAAGGAAAGGCGGGTCAAATGCAAGTTTCCTACAGCGCTTTCGTAAGTGCAGAAAAGGTGTCGAGCAGACTAAATATGATGAATGCAGACCAGCTAAGAGATTTTTTGAAAAAAACGGGTGTTGGTCTAACGGACAAAGATGATTTGGGCGCAAGTACTGACTGGCAATCGGCTATTCAGAAAAATACAGCCATTTCAACAAACCACAACCTATCTGTTTCGGGCGGGGGTGAGCATAGCAATTACAGCGTGAGTTTAAACTATGTTAAAAAGGATGGTATCCTTTTGAATAGTTCTCTGGAAAGAGTAATTGGACGTTTGTCGGTTGAACAGTTTGCTTTAAAAGATAAATTAAAGTTAGGTTTTTCAGTAACTAACTCAACCAGCGATGCAGAGGATATTCCTTACCGCAATACCGTATTGTTGCAATCAACCTTGTATTTACCTGTATCTCCAATCTTAAAAAGCGACGGTACTTATTTTGAAAATTTACAAAACAATAATTACTACAACCCAGTGGCTATGATTAATAATAGCCAAATGAATACGAAGTATAGTAATTTGATTGGAAGTTTTAAGGCTGAATATCAATTGCCTTTTGGATTGACTTATAATTTGAATCTTTCGTATTTAAACTCAAATAGCCTATCAGGAAGTTTTTACAATAGTTATTATACTACTAATTACAACAACATGTATGATAACCCAGATCCAGGTTTAGGTTTCCATACTAATCAACTTTTTGGTAAAAATGGACAAGCAAATCGTAGTTCCTATCAAAATACCTCTAAAATTTTAGAGACCTTTTTGACTTGGAATAAAGAATTTGGCGATCACTCAATTAATGCCGTAATTGGTTATTCTTGGCAAAACAACAAAATTGGAGAAGGTTTTCAGGTAACAACCAGTAATATGCCAGTAGACAATATTGGGTATAATAACTTGGCTTTGAGTAACCCTTATGGTATTTCGGGTTATCAAATTAGCTTTGGTCCTGATGGTGTTTATCAAGAAACTCGTTTGATTTCCGACTTTGCACGTTTGAACTACAACTACAAAAGTAAATATTTATTACAGGCTTCTGTACGTAGAGATGGCAGTTCGGTATTTGGAGCAAACAATCAGTGGGGGGTATTCCCATCGGTTGGTTTGGCTTGGAGAGTAAGTCAAGAAGACTTTTTACAAGGCCAAAATATTTTTGATGATTTGAAGCTAAGAGCAAGTTATGGGGTGACTGGTAACGCTTCAGGCTTTAATGCTTATACTTCTCAATTTATCTCTGGAAGTTTGGGTACTTATTATTACAATGGTGCTATTACGGGTGCTTTTGGCCCTACCAAAGCAGCTAACCCAGATTTACAGTGGGAAAAAACATCTACTACTAACCTCGGTTTAGATTTTACCTTAGCAAAAAGTAAATTATCTGGTTCGATTGAATTTTACAACAAAAATACCACGGGTATGATTTATTCATACAGTGTAGACCCAATCAAAGTGCCTACTGGTAGCATTGTGGCCAATGGTGGTAGCATCAACAACAAGGGTGTTGAGTTGACTTTAAATGCAAAATTAATACAACAAGGAGCTTTCTCATGGAATAGCACCTTGAACTTGGCTCATAATAGCAACGTAATTACTAGTTTGACAAATCCGCTTTTTGCGGGAGGTGACTCCGTGTTATTGTCTCGTCCAGAAGGTGGCGGTCAATCAGGTCGTTCATTACAGAT
Source organism: Flectobacillus sp. (assembly GCF_049240685.1). Taxonomy (NCBI): domain Bacteria; kingdom Pseudomonadati; phylum Bacteroidota; class Cytophagia; order Cytophagales; family Flectobacillaceae; genus Flectobacillus; species Flectobacillus sp. Next base: position 17,949 of record NZ_JBMLSD010000125.1, on the reverse strand, counting down.
ATTAAAAGCAGGTCGTCCTTTGGGTCAATTCTTTGCTTTGGAATACGCTGGAAAAAATGCTAATGGAGTATCTCAATTTGTAGGTGCTGATGGTAAATTGACAACTACACCAGTGGATGGAAAAGATTACAAATACCTTGGAAGCGCACAGCCAAAATTGCTATTGGGTTGGAACAACACTTTCAAATATGGTAATTTTGATTTGAATGTATTTATTCGTGGGGTATTTGGAAACAAAATTTTCAATGCCACTCGTGCAGATTTGTTCCGCCCAAATACAGCGCAATATGCCAATATCTTGGTAGATGCTGGCAACGAATCTGCCGCTGATTATAATGCTTATTTCTATTCTTCCCGTTTTATTGAGGATGGTAGCTTCATTCGTTTCGACAATGCTACTTTAGGATATAATTTCAAGAAAATTGGAGTTCTTAAAAACCTGAGAGTGTATACTTCTGTAAATAACTTGTTTGTGATTACAGGTTATAAGGGTATCGACCCAGAGGTAAACCAAGGTGGAATCGCGCCAGGGGTAGATTACAACAACTTCTATCCAAAAACTCGTACCTTCTTGTTAGGTGTTAATGTATCATTCTAATCCTCTTTTAGTTGAAATCATGAAAAAGACATTTTTACATATACTTGCAATCATCTTGATGTCGGGAGCCATGTTCTCCTGCCACGATTTGTATGTTCCTGTTACGACAGAACTTACTCCTGATGTATTCCCTTCAAATACAGCCCAATACATTTCGGCATCCGGCCCAACGTATGTGGCGCTGAGAGGAAATTACGCAGTTGAATATTTCCAACAGCAATCATTTAGTACAGACGAAAGTATTATGCCTGCCCGTGGCGGTAACTGGTTTGATGGTGGTCAAAACCAAACTATGCATTATCATACTTGGACACAAGACAATGGCTATCTGAACGGAAACTGGTATTGGATGTCTACAATTATTGGGGTTTCTAATCAAACAATCAATATTTTGAGAACTACCATGCCAGCTGGTGCTGCCAAAAATACAGGAATTGCCGAAATCAGAATGGTAAGAGCTTTTGCTTATTACATGATGATGGACAATTATGGAAATGTACCTTTGGATACGCTCTATGGAGATTTTACACCAAAAACCAATACGCCAAGAGCCCAAGTTTTTGATTTTGTTGAAAAAGAAATCCAAGCTTGTATTCCTTTTTTAAGTGAGGCTAATGATGTATCTCAATATGGACGTCCAAACAAATGGACTGCCTACGCTCTTTTGGCAAAAATGTATTTGAATGCTGAAGTGTATACAGGTACCAAACGTTACGATGATTGTATTGCCGCTTGTGACAAGGTTATTGCTTCTGGAAAGTATTCAATTGAACCGAGAGCTTCTTATTTGCAGATGTTTTATCCAAATAACGGGCCACAAATGAAGGAGTTTATCTTTGCGATTCCATACAATCCGACGATGTCTAATAGCTTCCCATTCCGTTCGGTAAATATTCATGCACGTTATCAAGTACCGAGAAGTATGGCAAAACGCTTTAGCATGCCGTACACGCCTGCTGGCTCGGCAAGTACATTGCCAGAATATTATGCTTATTTTAATGATACCAAAGATATTCGTAACGGACAATGGTTAACAGGATTGCAGTATATGGCAGATGGCGTTACGCCAATTACGGTGACTACTACAAATTTGGGATACGACCAATTTTATAAGGGTAGCAACCCTACCGAAACAAAGACTTTCCAAGTAAATCTTACACCTGATATTGTTTTGCGTCAAAGTGTTGCGTCATTCGATGTGGGTAATGATGAGGTTGCCTGGAACATGGGATATCGTAATATCAAGTTTTATCCTGATGCTACTTCTTTGAACCGTGACCAAAATAACGATATCCCGGTATTCCGTTATTCTGATATTTTGATGATGAAAGCAGAGGCCATTTTGCGTGGTGGCGCTCCAACTGGCGGTGCAACGGCTGTTTCATTGGTTAATCAAGTTCGTTCAGAGCGTACTACCGCTGCAGCTTTAACGACGATTGATTTGGAGGGTGTGTATGCTGAACGTGTTAGAGAATTTGCCTTCGAGGCTTGGCACCGTAATGATATGATTCGTTTTGGTAAATTTGAAAATAAGTGGGGCTTCAAAACTAACGCAGATACTTACCGTAGAATTTTCCCAATTCCTCGCAATGCCTTGCAGTTGAATCCAAACTTGAAGCAAAATCCAGGTTATTAATGAGTGATGAATTGCGAGTATAGAGTTTTGAAAAATCAGCTCAAGTTTATAAGCACATCACTATTGCCAATTGAATTAAAATTTATTGAATAGGTAAATCACTCTCATAAATTTTGAAATTGCGTATAATAAAATACGTTAGTGAATTATTTTACCTCTGACAAATTATTTTGGTTTGTCAGAGGTATTCAAAATCTTACTATCTATCCTACATTTCAAAGCTCTCAAAGATGTATGAGCTTTGTTTACTTAACTTAATGATTATACTTTAATGAAAACATTTTACCAAACTCTCAAAATTTGTGGCATATTGCTTGGCCTAGTTGTAGGTGCCGACGCAATGGCACAGTTGAATATTAAAGAATCGCAAGCTCTCATAGCCCGTGTGATTCCGCAGAGGGCCGAATCCTTCGTGGTGGAGTCGCTATCAACCGCTGCACCATTTGACTTTTTTGAAATAGAAAGTAAAAACAATAAAATAGTCTTGCGTGGAAACAATGGTGTTTCGGTGGCCTCGGCATTATATTATTACCTTACTGAATACTGTCATTGCCAAATTACGTGGAATGGTGAAAATCTTGATTTGCCTACCAAATTACCTTTGCTTTCAGCAAAAATCACCAAATCTTCGCCCTATCAGTACCGTTATTATCTCAATTATTGCACATTCAATTACAGCATGTCTTGGTGGAATTGGGATAGATGGCAAAAAGAAATTGACTGGATGGCCATGCATGGAATCACGATGCCATTGGCTATTACGGGTGAAGAATACACTTGGAGAGAGGTGTATAATGAAATGGGTTTTTCTGACAATGATTTGAAAGACTTTTTTAGTGGACCCGCTTATTTCTCTTGGTTTTGGATGGGGAATTTAGACGGATGGGGTGGACCCTTGCCTGTAAGCTGGATGAAATCGCACAAAGACCTCCAGTTGAAAATTTTACAAAGAGAAAGAGCTTTGGGCATGACGCCTGTATTGCCAGCCTTTACTGGACACGTACCAGCAGCATTTAAAAAGAAATATCCTAAAGCCAAACTTAAGGCTACCAATTGGACCAATGGATTTGGTGATACTTATATCCTCGATTCGGAGGACCCGCTTTTTGCTGAATTGGGGAAAAAGTTTATAGATAAACAAACCAAACTTTTTGGAACTAATCACTTGTATTCAGCGGATACTTTTAACGAAAATGAACCACCAACGGACGAGCCTGCCTATTTATCCAAATTGAGTGCAAGAATTTATGAAGGCATTCGTCAAGCAGACCCAAATGGTATTTGGGTGATGCAAGGTTGGCTGTTTTACAGTGATAGAAAATTCTGGAAAGCTCCTCAAATTGAGGCATTATTAAATGCAGTACCCAATAATAAAATGTTGCTTTTGGATTTGGCAACCGAAATTGAACCTGTTTGGAAAAGAACCGAAGCGTTTTATGGAAAGCCTTGGATTTGGAATATGCTCAATAATTTCGGAGGTAACGTCAACCTTTTTGGACGAATGGATGGGGTAGCATCTGGGCCAGCATTAGCACTCAATGACCCAAATTCTAAGAATTTGCAAGGAATAGGTTTGACGATGGAGGCAATTGAACAAAATCCAGTCATATATGAATTGATGATGCAGCATACTTGGCAAACTACGCCTATAAATTTGGACGAATGGATAGTAAAATATGCCAAAAATAGATACAAAACAGATGATAAATCTCTGGTTGAGGCTTGGCAAATTCTAAGAAAAACAGTTTACAATGGCAAAGATATCCGTGATGGTGCCGAGTCTATTATTACGGGTCGTCCTACCTTTGACTCCACAACGATTTGGACTCGTACAAAATTGAATTACCCACCAAAAGAACTTTTACCTGCTTGGGATTTGTTTATCGAAGCTTCCAAAAAAGGTGTAAATTCTGATGGATTTCAGTATGATGTCGTAGATATTACTCGTCAGGTTTTGGCAAATTATGCCTTGATTTTACAGAAAAAATGGAAAGAGTCATACAAAACCAAAAATGCAGCGCAGTTCAAAGTAGACTCAGAGGCTTTTCTTACCTTGATTTCTGATATGGACGCTTTATTGGCAACTCGTAAAGATTTTATGTTGGGGCCTTGGATTAATTCGGCGAGAACGTGGGGTACAACCCCACAAGAAAAAGCACTTTATGAACAGAATGCCAGAGATTTAGTGACGCTTTGGGGTGATGCCAACAGTCCATTGCACGAGTACTCTAATCGCCAGTGGAGCGGTTTGCTCAATGATTTTTATAAGCCACGTTGGACCCAGTTTTTTAAAGAGTTAACTAAGGCAATGTCTGAAAACAAAGAGCCAGACTTGAAGGCTTTTGACGAGCAAATTCGTAATTGGGAATGGAAATGGGTGACTACCCAAAAATCCTTCCCTACAAGCCCGCAAGGAAGTAGCATCACTTTGGCACAAAAACTACATTTGAAATATCAAAAAGCACTAGTGGAGGCCTATAAATAGGGGCTGTTTTGGCCGAGGCTTGACGAAACTTCAGGGTGGCAACTAATACTTTGCCCCTTGGGAGTTTTTTAAAAAAGAAAATTGAACACGTTTTTCGACAAACTAAAATATGAGCAATCAGTCAAAAAATCTAAGACTCATTTCGCTGGATGCGCTAAGAGGGTTTGATATGTTTTGGATTATGAGTGGTGAGCATATCATTCATGCGTTGGCAGAAACTACGCATATTCCAGCATTCGAATGGATGTCCGAACAACTGCATCATACCGCATGGAATGGCATTACTTTTTATGATATGATTTTCCCTTTGTTTTTATTTATTGCGGGAGCATCAATGCCTTTTTCAATGCAGAAAAAATTACAACATTTTGCCGTGGAGGAGCCATTTCAGTTACCTTCTGAAAGTAAAAATGCCTTGTATTGGAGTATGATTCAGAGGACTTTCAAACTTATTTTACTGGGAATGATTGTCAATGGTTTGCTAAAATGGAATGGCTATGAACAAACAAGAATAGCAAGTGTTTTGGGTAGAATTGGTTTGGCATGGTTATTTGCAGGTTTTATTTACTTGAATGGAAACACCAAAACACAAGTCTTTTGGTTTTGTTTTATTCTTTTATTTTACTGGGTAGTCATGAAACTGGTTCCCGTTCCGGGCTTTGGAGCTGGGGTTCTTACAAAAGACGGCTCATTAGCCTCCTATGTTGACCGTTTGTTTTTACCAGGAAGATTACATAGTAAGGTATTTGACCCTGAAGGATTGCTATCCACTATACCTGCCATTGGGACAGCACTATTGGGCGTTTTTACAACAACTTTTTTGAAAAGTTCTTATTTCGAACAAAGATATGCGAAGATTGGTATAATAACTTTGGCTGGACTTGCCTTACTATTGATAGGCTTAGTATGGGATTTTTCATTCCCTATCAATAAACGATTATGGACTAGCTCTTTTGTATGTGTAGTTGGGGGCTTTTCAATGTTGTTTTTTGTAATTTTTTACCTAATTATAGATATCTGGGGCTTTCAAAAATGGGCATCACCCTTCATCTGGATTGGCTCTAACTCAATTTTAATTTATATGGCATCGGAGGGTATGGTAAACTTTGGATACACCGCCAACTTTTTATTTGGTGGTATTATTTCACATTTACCTGAGCATTGGCACCACGTTTTAACAGCGTGTTCGGTGACATTTTTGCAAATAATTTTGTTAAAAATTCTTTATAAAAATAAGGTTTTTTTAAAAGTATAATAGGAAAATGAACTGGTAACATTGTGTCCTACAATGTTAGAAATTGGGAGTATTGTGGTAAACCCAATGCCTAATTTATAGGCATTGGGTTTCTTTTTATTACAAAGAGCTCTTAAACCGCTGTGTATCCGCCATCAACCAAATAGGCTGCCCCTGTAATGAATGAAGCTTTTTCTGTACTCAAAAAAAGTACCAATTCTGCTACTTCCTCGGGTTTGCCTAGTCTTCCAATCGGATGTTTGGCTGCCAAGGCATCTTTCATATCGCCGCTTGCTTGGTCTAATAGGGGTGTTTGAATATACCCTGGACAAACTGCATTACATCGGATATTTTTCTGAGCGTATTCTGCACCAATATTTTTTGTCAAACCGATTACGGCATGTTTTGAGGTAGTGTAAGCTGAGGACATCGGAGCTGCCACCCAGCCATGAATAGAGGCCATGTTGACGATTACTCCACCTCCGTTTTTCTCCATATATTGAAGCGCATATTTACAGCCATAAAACACGCCATCAAGATTTACCGTCAAGACTTTTCTCCAACTATCCAAACTATAATCTCCAGTGTTGGCTAGTTGACCGCCAATTCCTGCATTATTACAGATAATATCTAGTCCTCCAAACGTACTTACGGTTGCATGAACCAAGGCCTCTACCTCTTCAGCTTTGGATGTATCGGCTTTAATGTAAGCGGCAATGCCACCAAACTCCTCAATCTGTTTTACTGCACCAGCGCCATGTTCGTCGTTGATATCTGAAATGACTACTTTTGCACCCTCCTTCGCATAAGCAATTGCTACTGCCAAGCCTATTCCCGAAGCACCACCTGTTACTACGGCTACTTTATTTTCTAGCGTTTTCATACTTTTTTTAAATAGTTTTTGAAATGAATGAATTCAATTCGATAGGCGAAAATGATTATTGTATCAAATTGATAATTTGTATAGGTATGATGCGATTTTAATAGGAGGGTTTAATTGAAAAAGAAAGATTGAGCTTAGAATTTGTTTAGTAATAAGGAGGGTTTTACGCTATTGCAACTTACCTGAAGTTTTAACCTTTCCTAAATAATATTGTAAAAACTTGAGTACAAAATAGCGTTTCTCATCAGTGAGTGATTCACCAATTTCGATTCTTTGATTGGCATAAATGACTATTTGGTAAATAGGCTGCATTTGGTCTTTATTTTTGTAATAAGTAAGCTCTTCTTCAATGCCAGACACAGTTTTCCAATCGAAAGAATAGATTGAATGCCAACCAAATATTTTTATTCCTTTTTCAATATTTCCCCCTCTATTGGTGAGATTGATATTGAGTTCTCCAAACATTGCTTGAAGAAATAACCAACTCATAAAGCCGCCAAATAATATTCCAAAACCCAAAACGAACGATTTAACTATCAGCTCCATTGATTCCCAATCGATGATCTCAGAGGCCAAAAAATAGAAAAATGACCAGACAGAAATAGGAAGCAGACTTGCTATCAAACCGTAGCCAATGGAGTTTTTGATTTGCAAAGAAATCTCATCAACATGCTTTGTGAAAGCGATGCCTTCAGGAACCTGAGACATATCTAATTCATAAGAAAATGTTGTTTGTGAAGATGGACGATTAAACGAGGCTGAAAGCTTAAATACCTGCTGACAGTTATCACATAATCCGATATCCGTTTGGATATTGAGGTTGTTATTGGATACAGGGGTGTTACAATTGGGACAATTCATACAAAAGGTGTTTTGGTTTCTGGTTTGAAGGTAGTAAAATAAGCTCAGTAAAAATGGGAATTATAGTTGGTCGAGATAAAGTAAGGTTAAGCGGTTAGAATATCACCTGTGTAAAGAATTAGTATTGCGTTTACACCCTCTTTGGAGTTTTTGAAATAAATATGCGTAATAAGTTTTTCATTATATAAGTATTTGATTTTCTTTATGCTATGTAAAATTATTCCTATTTTTATTAAAAAAAACCTTATTTAACTATCACTAATCTCAATATGGCTTTACCCAATATTTTTACCACTGAAATATCTCATGAATTGATTCAAAGAATTAATTCACTTCAAAAGGATTCACAACCACTTTGGGGTAAAATGAGCGTTGCACAAATGCTCGCGCATTGCTGTGTGACCTATGAAATGGTGTATGAGGAAAAACATCCAAAACCCAACTTCTTCCTCAAGTTCTTTTTGAAATCTTTTGTAAAAAACTTTGTAGTGAACGAAGTGCCTTACAAGCAAAGTTTAAAAACTGCTCCTGCATTTATCATTACCGAGCAAAAAGATTTTGAATCAGAAAAAAATCGTTTAATTAATTTTATCTCACAAACTCAACAATTAGGCGAAGGCTATTTTGACCAGAAAGAATCTCACTCCTTTGGCAAATTGAGTACGACCGAATGGAATAACATGATGTATAAGCATCTCGACCATCATTTAAAACAGTTTGGAGTTTGAACAATCATATTTCTGAGTCTCATATTGTTTCCTAGGTGTGGTAAAGCTCTGATACTTTCAAATTTTTAAAGTAGTTTTGTAAGTAAATAACAGGTTTTCATTTGAATGCCTCGTTATTTTGAGAGTTTTACCAAATCAAAACAACAAGCAATAAACATGCTCATCAAAAATGAATCAGAATTAGTTGGTATTAAGAAAATTAGTGAAGTGGTTGCCCAAACGCTCAAAAAGATGTGTGAATATGCCAAAGTCGGTATGTCAACCAAAGAATTGGATGATTTTGGAGCCGAGATTCTAAAATCCTATGGCGCAAAATCGGCACCTTATGCAACCTATAAATTTCCAGGCTGGGCTTGTATTAGCACCGATAAAGAGTTCTGCCATGGAATTCCTTCCGACAAAAAGATATTGAAAGAAGGCGAATTAATCAATATCGACGTATCGGCCGAACTCGGCGGGTACTATTCTGATAATGGTTGTTCCTTTGTAGTAGGGCAGGATATCCACAATCATCAGCCACTAGTAAATGCATCGAAAGAAATTTTAAAAATTGCTATCGAGCACATCAGAGAAGGAGTAAGAATTGCAGATATTGGCGAAATGATTGAAAAGGAGGCGAAAAAACGAGGATATAAAGTAATTAAAAATTTGGCAGGACATGGCGTTGGTAGAAGATTGCATGAGCCTCCCCACGAGATTTTGAACTATAAAAACCGACTTAATTTCGAGAAATTTAAAAGAAATTCTGTTGTGGCTATCGAGACCTTCATCGCTACACACTCTACCATTGCCGAAACCCTTTCTGATGGCTGGACTATGGTAGGTAATAAAGGTGGCTACATGACTCAGCACGAGCATACGATAGTGGTAACAGATGGTGCTCCATTGATTTTAACAACTGGAAATGGTGTTTGGGATTAAGAAATAACTATTTCAACTCTCGGTTGTAAACGGTAACATGTTGCCAGACTCCGACAAGACTTGATTTTTTGTACAGAGTTGTATCCATAATTGAGCAAAATAAAATTAGATTATTGATTTAAGAAAATAAATACCCTTCCGCAGAAAAAGGTCTTTATGTTTTCATGCCAAATTCTATGTAGCCTTATGCCTAATGCTATAGGCTAGTGCAGATTAAATTAGATTTAAGTTGTGTGCATTAGTCGGTTAGCAATAGGCATGGGGTGAAAAGTCTTTTGTGATGCTATCCTAAACTTTTTGATGCGTTTTACTCACAGATTTTAGCCTATTACGAAGAAAATTAGAGTTTAGTGTTGCACAGTAAGCACCATTCAAAAAGTCTACACAATTTCAGAATATGCACCTTAGTGCTTGCTAATCAAGGCGTAATGTATACGGCCTATTTCCGTCCTCCTATTGATGCTACAACAAGTAATAATCCACTCATTCAAAAAAAATGTGACTAATTTTAAAATTTATAGTCAAATAAGAATAAAATTTTGAAATAAATAAGTACTTTAGTTTTTTCTTATTTAATACAAGTTTATTGTTTTTTGCTATTTATTATGAAAATAAAACTACACTTAATTGTTTTTTCTTGTCTCGCTGTCTTTTTTTCTTGTAAAACAGAAAAAGACTTAATCAGTATTTTACCCACCATTAGCTCAATTTCTTTGGATGGGATTCAGGTACTTAAAGCCGATATTTCAGAGGCTCAAAAGAAAATCACGCTTTTGGTACCTTATCAATCAAATTTAACCTCAGTTGTTCCTATCATAAAAACTCAAAACGCTTCTACAGTTATTCCTGCCGTAACCGTACCTCAAAATTTTACGAGAGTAGTGTATTATACCTTAGTGTCACAGTCGGGTGAAAAAGTGATTTATGAAGTAAACGTAATTTCAAATGAGCAACCTTTACCAGAAATTACAAGCATCGATAAAGACACTATCGAAGCAGGAGCAACAATTGAGGTTTTTGGTAAATACTTTGGCCTCAACCCTACCGATGTACAAGCTTCGATCAGCGATGGAAGTACAGCTACCCCTTTAAAAACTGAACTAATAGATTCATTACATGTAAGAGTTTCTTCTCAAGACAATTTATTACCAGGGAAATACTTTTTAGCACTTCGAGTAAAAAATAAAACAACTGAGTACAATCAACCTATACAAGTGGAATATCCAACCCCTTCTATTGATTCTCTGGATTATCTGGATGTAATTCAAGAAGAAAATATGAAGGTTTTTGGTAAATATTTCTCCAAAAATTATGAGTACCAACTCAAACTGACGGGTAGTGGTGTCGCCTCTATATCTATTCCTGCAAGTATTAGTAACAATACCCTACTCTGCAAGGTGCCCACTACTATTAAAGAAGGTAACTATCAAATTAAAGTTATTAACTCTTCTTTGAAAAAGGAAAGTTCAACGTTTGCACAATCGATTACGGTGTACTCCAAGGATATGCCCTATTTAATTGATTCCGAGAAAGTAAGCGAAACTACACTTAAAGCGGGTACAAATGTAGGATTTACTACTTCAAATTTCGAGAAAATTCCAGCGAGGTTCTATCAAATCCAACTGGAAAGTAACAACAATAGTTTTGTACAAAATGCACTCTATAGCCCTGCAAATAAACGCCTAAGCTTTGAGGTTCCTCAGACCAAAGGTAAATATGGTATCAGCCTGATTCTTAGTAATGAAACTACGATACTGTATCAAATCAAAACCAGATTTGTATTAGCCATAGAATAATATTCTTAACGAACAGCCATGATATTATAAATGGTCTCCTTGAGATAAATGATAGTAATATCCTTTTGATTTTGAACGCATTATCTTCACCGATAAGCTGTTGACTAATAACTTATTTCATCTTGCTATTAATATAAAAATGAAAAAAATACTACTCCTAATCGTATTGTGTTTTACATTGTTACAAAAGGGTTTAGCTCAAGTTAGCAAACCAGTTTTGGATTTAAAAAAGTTCACAGATCGTAGCCTAGTGGTTCGACAAATGCTATCTACAGACAGGAATTGCTATGAGTTTTATAAAAACGGCGTAAAGCTCATAGAGGGACAAGATTACTTCATGGGCTCAGGATATCCCAACTCATTTTTTTATGTGGGTGGAGGCACTCGTGGAGGATTTTATAGTGCGGCTATAGAGTTTGGTTTCTTAAAACCCAACGATGTATTAGTCGTTAAAGATGTATGTCTCAACGAAACCTCAGACCCTGTGGTTGTATCTGATGACTATGTGTATATTGAGATTCCACAAGGCAATAGCTATCAGAGCAATGGGATTGGTGCAACATACTCATTGCCTGCCTACGAAAAGCTTTCTACCGCAGTACAGGTAGGAAAATGTGAACCAATTTCGATTAATGCCCACGTTCTCATGGCCACGGTGATAGATATTACAACAGAGTCACCTATCAGTTTGGGAACCTTCAAAGTAAATGGCGCAACGATTTCTGCTGGAGATTTTTCAAGCTATTTTGCTGGGAATTCAACAAGCTATCAAATTTCGTCTGGGCAGGTAAGTACTTCAAATTTTTTAAAACTAACCGCAAATGCCTATTATTCAGGCTCTACGCCTTATTCTATTGAGTACAAACATAATGGAAGTAATACTAGCGGATTTGATTTCACCTTCGGAGTAGGAGGTGTGCAAGTCCGCTTTATTACGAATAATAGCTTTGAAATTTGGAAGCGAAATTATTTGGGCGAGTATGACATAAGTCATTATGATGGCGATTTTAGTAATAGCAGCTATAAAATTACCTTTGATGAAAATTCTTATCGTATCTATGTCGATGGTGTAGAGTATGGTAAATTGGACAGATTTGTAAAGTACACTACCACCACAGGTACCTTAGACAATAGTGCTGTATTGCCGTACCGCACAGGCGTTAAACTCAGTCCTGCAAGTTCGGGAGTGCACTATGTTAGTGCGACTGTCGATGGTGCCCTGAATGTCTATCAAAAGTTACAGGTTGTGGAAGATATGTCACTTTCTACCACAGTGGTGAACTCTGCATGTGCAGGTACAAACTCGGGAAGTATCAGTGTATTGGCAAACGGAGGACAAGCCCCGTTGAGTTATTCTTTGAATAATGGAAGTTTTCAAACTAATAGCACATTTAGCGGGTTAGCCCCCGGAAATTATACCATTAAAGTAAAGGATGCTTCTGGTTGTGAGTCAACAACATCTGCCACTGTAAATGGAAACAGCCCTCTGGCTTTATCGAGTTCGGTACAAAATGAAACTTGTTTTAATCAAAAAAACGGAAGAATTAGCCTTTCAGCCTCGGGTGGAACAGGCTTTTACACTTACTCGATAGATGGCCAGAATTATGTATCTACTGCTCAATTTGACAATCTAGCCACAGGTAATTACACTGGCTATGTCAAGGATTTGAGTGGATGTGTCAGTACCAACTCTGGAATCACTATCAGTTCTGACAGTAAGTTGTTGCCTCCGACAATCACCCCTTCCAACGTAAGTTGTTTTGGAGGTAACAATGGTAGTTTCACAATTAATTCTTCTAACTCCGTTGCCAATGGAACTATTCAATACTCGATTGATGGAGGCATAAACTTTGGTACAACTTCACAAATTCAGGGATTAACAGCAGGAAATTATCAAATTATTGTTAAAGATAATCTCTGTAATATTACTACCACTGGCACGATTACACAACCCAGCGAGGTAGTTCCTGCCATAACTGTCCAAAATCAAATCTCTTGTAACGGACAAAAAGATGGAGTTCTGTCACTAGCTGCTTCTGGTGGAATCGCACCTTATGAATATTCCTTGGATAATACCAGTTATTCTAGCAATTCACTAAGAAATAATTTAGGAGCAGGCAATTATAAAATTTGGGTAAAAGACGCAAATGGATGTGTCAAAGAATCAGGTATAACCACTATCACTGAGCCTTCAGTATTGTTAGCTACTCTTCAAAGTAAACAAGATATACTCTGTTATGGAAACAGTACAGGGCAGTTGGTTATCAATGCATCAGGAGGAACTTTACCTTATAGTTATAAATTAAGTACCCAATCCAGTTATAGTTCCGATAATACTCTTTCAAACCTTCGAGCAGGTCAATACACCATTCAGGTACAAGATAGTCATCAATGTATAACTACCATGCAGGCCGAACTGCTCGAAGCCAGCGATATTGTCATAACTGTCACTCAAAAGCAAGATATTCTTTGTAATGGAGCATCGACAGGTCAACTTAGCATTCAGGCTGCTGGTGGAAATGGAGGTTATACCTATAGTCAGGAAGGTACAAATTACCAAAGCAACAATGTTTTCTCTGGACTAAAAGCAGGAGCCTATTCTATTTTTGTAAAAGACCTAACGGGTTGTGTAAAAGCATTGCAAAGTAGTGCAACCACCTTGGTTGAGCCTAGTGCATTGGAGATGAACTTTCAAAGTACAGCAGTGAAATGTAAGGGAGAGGCAACTGGCTCGTTTACAGCTAATGCCAGCGGCGGTGTTGGAGCTTATGTGTATTCTATAGACAACGTCAACTTTCTTTCTACAAATCAATTTACTGGTCTTAATGCAGGAAATTATATGGTTTCCTTAAAAGATGCCAATAACTGTCTATTACAAAAAAGCGTTCAGATAACAGAGCCAACGGTAGTTTTAGCAAATTTCGATATACTTAGCCAAGTCCTTTGTTATGGAGGAAACTCGGGTATCATTAAAGGTTTGGCATCTGGGGGAGTTGGACCGTATCAGTACTCTTTAGATGGCATTACCTATCAAAATAACGATACATTTGGCGCTCTGGCTATTGGAGATTATAAAGTATGGGTAAAAGATGCAAATGCTTGTATTACAACTAGTTCTAATAAAACTATTACACAGCCTACCGACATAATATTTACAGTGTCATCTGTCTCAGCAGTAAAATGTTATCAAGGTAGCGATGGTGTTGTAAGCCTTCAAACTAACGGTGGTGTGGGCAATTATAGCTATACCATGGATGGAAGTACCTTTCAAACGGCAAACACTTTCAATAATTTGACAAGCGGAACCTATTCCTTTTTGGTAAAGGATGGGAACAATTGTCAAAAATCTGTTCAAACGACGGTATCTCAGCCTGCACAAGCCTACACCATTACGCTAACCTCTTCAGAAAATCTTTCTTGTTATGAAAATAAAACAGGAAAAATTGTGGTCACTAGCCAAGGAGGTACAGCTCCATATTTGGTGGGCTTGAGCACAAATACCTTACAATCTAATCCTAGCTTTGAACAGCTCTCAGCAGGCAATTATATGGTGTATGGTAAAGATGCTAATAATTGTACTTTTAGCCTTGGAGGTATAAACCTATCTCAGCCCTCAGATATTGTCTTTTCTACCTTAATGAAAAAAGATGTAGACTGTGACTATTACTCAAAAGGAGAGGCTAAAGTTTTGGCAACAGGTTCGAATGGGGGTTTTAGCTACACGCTTACTGGTGTAAATAGTCTTGGAAACTCGATAAACCCTTCAAACAATACCTCTGGTTATTTCAACGAGTTGGTAGCTGGTGATTATCGTGTAACTGCTACGGATGTTAGAGGTTGTAGTAAAAATTATACGGTAACGATTATTCCCAAAAGTTCAAAAATAACTTTCGATATAAATAAATCTTTACCTAGTACTTGTAATGCTAGTGATGGAGTCATTAGTATCATCAATGTTCAAGGAGGTAGAAATGGCTACAGCTATCAATTATCAACTCAACAAACGGCTTCCACTAATTCACAATTTTCAGGATTATCTTCGGGAACGTATGTAGTCACCGTTAGCGATGAGTTGTGCTACTATAGACAAAATATTGACCTATCAACGCCTAATGGGATTAAGGCTAATTATCAGGTTTCAGGTATCAATTGTACCTACTCAGATGGTAATATTTCGGTCGTAAATGTAACAGGAGGAAATGGAGGGTATGTCTACAAACTCAATAACAATCCAGAAACCAGTAATCCTTATTTTAGCAATCTATCCCCTAATATATATGCTATAGAAATCAGAGATACACCACAAAGTTGTAAGTACGTACTGAGTGTAGAGCTAAAAGAACAAAACCGCTCAGATTTGCAGTTGGTGAGTAAATCAGATGCCTTATGTTTTGGAGGGTATACAGGTACAATAGTAGTAGCTGGGAATAACAACCAAGCACCTTTTCAGTATAACATTAATAATGGTGGGTGGCAATCTTCTGGTAGATTTGAGAGTTTGGCAAAAGGGAGCTACAAACTAACGAGTCTTAATGCTTTGGGATGTCAGGATAGTCTTCAGGTGCAGATTTCAGAACCAACACTGTTAGTAGAAGAACTCTCAAAGAACGATAACTTATGTTTTGGTGATGCTTCAGGTAAAATTTTTGCCAGTGCCACAGGAGGTATTTCACCTTATCGTTTTTCAAAAGATAATCAAAGCTATCAAAATGAAACTAATTTTGAGAATCTCAAAAAAGGTGATTATACCATTTGGGTAAAAGATGCTAATAATTGTATTAGTACTAAAACAATTACCTTGATAGAACCACCTCAACTGGTGATAACGCCCTATTATCAAGATACAATTCGCTGTTTTGGCGAAACCAATGGCCTTATATCCATTCCCACCCAAGGGGGTAC
Organism: Flectobacillus sp.; assembly: GCF_049240685.1. Lineage (NCBI taxonomy): Bacteria > Pseudomonadati > Bacteroidota > Cytophagia > Cytophagales > Flectobacillaceae > Flectobacillus > Flectobacillus sp. Next base: position 1,905 of record NZ_JBMLSD010000125.1, on the reverse strand, counting down.
TCCAGCATATAGTTATTCCCTAGACGGTACAAATTATATCTCAAATAATAGCTTTAGCGGATTAGGAAAAGGTACTTATACTGTTCATGCAAAAGATGCTAATCAGTGTAAAACAGAGAAAACCTTAACCTTGACCGAGCCGAATCTACTAGCAATATCCCAAAAGGATTTCATGAATCCCTTATGTTATCAATCAAAAGATGGGTTTATTGAGGTAAGTTCTACTGGTGGCAATAACGGAAATGTATACACGATTGACTACCAAAGTCGAAGTCAAAGCAGCAGCTATTTCAACAATCTTCCAGATGGTAACTATGCCGTAAAGGTAACAGATCGCAAAGGCTGCACAGCAACCGTCAGTAATATAGTTTTGAAAGAACCTGCTAAAATTAAAACAGTATCTGTTGGTACAATGCCATTATGTTATGGCGATGGCAATGGTAAAATCAATATTACAGTCACAGGCGGAACTCCGAATTACAGAGCAAATTTTGAAGGAATAGTGAGTACAATAGACGGTTCAGGAAATACGAAGGAGTTTTCAAATTTGTATTCAAAAACCTATACATTTTATGTAATAGATAGTCACAATTGTGTGGATACGGTAAATTATATCCTGAACCAACCTACACAATTACAAAACCAAATTACGATAAAAGAAAATGACTGTTTTGGTGATTTAACAGGGCAGATTCAAGTGCTTGGTTTACAAGCCACGCCGCCCTACCGTTATTCACTACAAAATCAAGAAGTAGCCGAAACCTTTGAACCGACAGGTATTTTCTCGAAGCTAAAATCAAATAACTATATCGTCAATGTATATGATTTTAATAACTGTAAATTAAGTACTAGCATCAAGGTAGCCCAACCTGACAAGTTAGTGATTACCCCAGTTTATCAAGATACAGTGAGATGCTTTGGGGAAAACAATGGAGCTATTTTACTAAAAGTGACAGGTGGCGTAAAGAGTTATATCTACTCAAAAGATAGTACAAATTACTTCAGTGATAGCTTGTTTTCGGGATTAAGAGCTGGTCAATACAATTTTTGGGTAAAAGATGCCAATAAGTGCTTAGCCACTTCACAACTAATAACAACCGAACCGCAACTATTAGATTTAAGTTTATTCTCAAAATCTAATCCCCTATGCTTAGGCGAGTCAAACGGGATTGTACAACTAACAGCCACAGGAGGAAACGGCGGTAATATCTATTGGCAAGATAACGCAATCAAGCAATCCAGTGACCGATTTATCGGACTAACACAAGGACAATATACCTACAAAGTAGTCGATCGAAAAGGCTGTCAAGACACCGTCCGCTTGGTCGAACTCAAATGGCCATCGGCCATATTGGCACAAGTGAGTAAGTCAATTCCTATTTGTTACGGCACAAATACGGCCAAACTCAATATCCAAGCCTCTGGAGGTGTGGGTGCGTTTACAGCATTGCTCAGTAATGCCAATTTGAGTAAAACCATAGCTCTGAATAGCGGGCAGGGAGTCTTTGACTCGCTTCATGCAGGAAACTATCTTGTCAAAATCAAAGATGCCAATGGTTGTCAATTACAATTGACAAATACCATTCAAGAAACAGACAGTTTAGAAACCTTTGCTCTGGGTTCGGGCAAAGGGGCAGATACCCTCTGTATAGGGCAAAGCATTACTTTGGAGGTAAAAAATAAAGGGAAAAATATACATTGGTATTTTAATGGCACAGAAGGCACAAATGAATTAGCCCGAGCAAATCAGTCTACCTACACGATTGTAAATCCTGGTATCTATAAGGTAGTAGTGTCTAACAAAACAGGATGTACCGTCGAAAAAAGCTACACCCTCACCAACAGTAAAAATGCGCTCAAGGCCGATTTTACACTTGCTACTCAAGCATTTGTGGGAGATACTAT
>NZ_JBMLSD010000124.1:0-2164 GCF_049240685.1 Flectobacillus sp. | reverse complement strand
AATAAAAAACATTTGAACACTCTGTGCCTTGTGCCTGTTGCCTTATGCCTAAAACACAAACGTTAAATTCTACAATAAACCTCTGATTGATAACCTTTATATTTACTCTAAGCTCTTTTAATAGTTCGATATTACAATTTAACAACCTAATAACTGATGAAAACTTCTATTCTACAAATGCTTTCGAAAATGCGTAAAATCGCCATTTTCTCCGTTGTTTTATCGCTCATTACTACTTGTCAAAATTGGTCTATTGCTCAAAATGACTCTAGCTCGGTCATATTTAGACCAGAAAAAATATTATTTGAGCTTAACAAAAACACTTACATAGCTGGGGAGGATATTAAGCTAGAAGCATGGATTTTGGATGCGGTATCGCTTCAAGCCACCTCACTGAGTGTTCCTTTGTATATCGATTTGGTTCATCCTAAAACTCGAACTGTAGTAGACCGATGGATATTCAAAATTAAAGATGGTCAAGTAAAGCAGACACTTAAAACAGATGCTAAATTAACCTCAGGTATTTACACGATGAGGGTATATACCAATTGGGCTAGAAACTTTTTCATCCCACAACAAAACTTCACCATATTGAATATCAACTACGAAAAGGATATTTCTACGACCAAAATAGATACCAATATTCACTTTTTTGACCAGCCCATTGCCCAAACATGGAACCGAATCGCATTTGAGATAAAAGATAACTTTGGCAATCCTATCGAAGAAAAGGTATGGCTTATGAGCAATCAAAAAGACACCCTTATCGCTATCCAGACCAATAAACAAGGTATTGGAATAGTGGAATTTCAGCCATCTCTTCAAGATACTTTCCAACTTAAAATGGGTAATAAAATCCTGCCCTTACCTAGCACGCTTGTTAGTGGTAATACTATTTTAATCGATAGAATACCCGAAAGTGATTTGCTAAAAATTAGAGTACAAAATGTAAAACCTATTAAAGACACACTACTTTTACTCATTCACCAGCAAGGGAAAATAATTAATCAACTTTCAGTATTTTCTCCAAAAAACTCTACAAGAATAGATTTCAATACCAAAGACATAGCGCCAGGTATTATCAACTTCTCCCTTGTTGATGCCAACATGGAAGTACTGTGTCAGAAAATGTACTACCTAGAGCAACCTAGCATTGGCTCCACAAAGAAAAAATGGTTATTAGATACAGAAACTGGTAGTAAGTTGAGCCATTTATCGCATGATGACATCAATCTTCAGCTCCTAACGCTTGAAAATAAACTATACAAACTAGAAAAAAACAAACACTATCACTATTTTCCACAAGATAATATTGAAGTAAAAGGAAAGTTAATAGCAAACCCTAAAATCAATCCTCAAAAGCTTAGCGTAACCATGCTTTTGGAAAGCAACGATATACCTGCATCCTTCACGTCTGGAATTCATTTTGCGGAAATGGATGAAAGTGGTTTATTTACTTTTCATAATCTAGATTTTTACAATAAAGCAACGGCTACCATATCTGTTCAAAACCAAAAGGAATCTATTCCATTTAAAATAGATGAAGACTATATTGCTCCAATCCAGATTGATGCCCTAGAAATTGATTGGCGCTTATTCAAAGCTCCCAAAATCCAAGAAGAACTGAAATTGGCACAGAAGGAGACTTTTGAGAAGCTTCAAAAAGTAGATATAGAAAAATCTACGGAGTTAAAAGAGGTAATAGTTAAGGGAAAATCCAATACTAAAAAATATGACATGAACCTCTTTTCGAGAGAACCAACACAATCAATTGATATTCAAAAACGCTTTTTGGGACAGAGCTTTATGGGTAATTACTACAAACAATTCATAGGCCCAAGAGCCGTAAAATATATGCCTACTTTGATTATCAAGTACTTTCTTGATGGATTCGAAATAAGCCCTGATATGCTCGACCAAACTACACTTCCAATGGGGCATATCTCACGGATGGATATTTATGATGGCTATGAAGCCTCCATTTATGGTGCAAATATAGTCGTAGCGTTCAAATCAAGAGATGGTTCTCAACCTGTAGCCACAACTTCATTTTCAGAAAAGAATAAACAAAATAAGTTTACTGTGCAAGGTTATACAAAGTCCACGGAAATAAGGTAAATAGGCATAATCTTTTCTTTTATTCGTAAAAAACAAACAGGCACAA
>NZ_JBMLSD010000123.1:0-4610 GCF_049240685.1 Flectobacillus sp. | reverse complement strand
TAACACTCTTTGCCTTGTGCCTGTTGCCTTGTCCCTATGATATAAGCAAAAAAGACTTGAGATTGGAGAGGTTACTTTCCGTTCTCAAGTCTTTTACTTATCAAGAGGTTGCCGAGTTGCAATGGTTTTTTCATAGATACTTTTTACTAGCTTACGCGGTACATTGTCGCACTCTGGTTACGAAGCATAAAAGCTAAAACAGCTTTCCAGAACGATTTGCGACTATTCTTTTCAGATTTTGCACTACCTTTTGTAGTTTTTGAAGCTGCGGCATTTTGTGATTCCTTCACAATTAAATCTGCCAATAACAAATTGTATTTCATAATGAATCTATTTGAGTGAAGAGTGTCCTCCAAAAAAATCTTGGAAGGTTGCAGAAGATAACACAAATGCAATTTTCTGTAAATCAAAAAATTACGCAACATTTACCACTCCTTAACTAAACCAGTGTTATCTCGTTTGATATTATGACACAAAGTTAAAGCATTAAGTTTCAAAGAACCTAAAATATATAACTTTTCAAATACAAGTTCTTTATTTACTACAATTTTATTGAATTTTACCAAGAAACCACTCTTCAAATAAGTCAATTTTATCCTCTATTTCCACAAAACCCAAAATGGCTATCGAAGTTGAGTTCGATAGCCATTCGCATAATTTTCAAATAAATGTCTATAAAGCAGTTTTTCATAAATATCCTCAACTTAATCTTTATCGAAGGTATTAAATGAAGGAAGAGATTAATCTGGCTGAATACCGATGATGGTTGTAAATCGACCAGTATTACCTTTTTCTTTTCGGAAAGAATAATAATCGTCATTATTTAAAATTGTAGAATACTGAGAAACTTGAATGTTTTGGCTTGGAACACCACAGTCTACGAGTTGTGCAAGATTGGCTTTTTTTAAATCGATTAAATACTTTTGGCGCTCATCATCAAACCTCTTGAAGTCTGGTTTAAACTCATCAGCCACCTCGATACCTACTTCAAAGTTTTTTTCATCGATACAAGTACCTACATACGCAAAACAGTTTTCGGGTCTAGTTCCAAACTCTTCTTGCATTTTTTGAATCGCCTTTGCGGTGATTTGTTTGATTGTTCCGCGCCAACCTGCATGTACTGCACCAACTGCCTGTCTGACAGGATCATAAATCAAAATTGGCGTACAATCGGCGACTGTCACACTCAAAAAAACTCCTTTTCGATTCGAAACCAACGCATCATAACCTTGAAAAGTCTTGCCTCTAGTTACCACAACCACCTCATCGCTGTGGGTTTGTCGAGAATGTGCTACTCTACGCTCTCCTATCCCTAAGGCATCGTACAAAATTCTTCGGTTTTGAATAATTGTTTCTTTTTTGTCACCACTATACAAGCCCAAATTGAGAGAAGTATAAGGTTTTTCGCTTACTCCACCATGCCTGGTGGTTTCTGCAGCAACTAAATTTGTAAATTGCTCAAAAATTTCAGGTCGTCTGAACATGTTTTATAAGTTTAAATTTTTCCCGCTGCAAAGTTATAAGATTATAGAGTGTACATTTCAACCTTTCAATAAATGATATTTATAAGACAAAAAAGAGGGATAATTGCAATATTAGTGGCGCTAAGCATAAGCAGTATATGGCTTTTCAAAGGATATATCTTTCCTCAAAATATGCCTAAGGCTGGAATTGCACTTTCATTTGATGATCGATACGTCAAAGAATGGTACTTATTACGCCCTCTATTTAGGAAATATAATGCGCATGTGACCTTTTATTTGACTCAGCCTGATAGCCTTAGCTCTGAAGAATGGAATATATTGGAGGAGTTATCTCGAGAGGGTCATGAAATAGCCTGTCATGGTGCAATACATACCCAATCCATACCTTTTGTTTGGCGCAATTCAATAAAAGAATATTTTGAGGTCGAAATATTTCCTGCTTTAAATACCATGAAAAAGCATGGCTATACCCCAACGACGTTTGCTCATCCGGGAGGCTCGCAATTTTGGTGGCTCGACCAAAAGCTTTACCAATATTTCAATTTATTACGAGATGTTTCTCTCAAAAAAAGAAAGCTAGGGAACTGGGTATTTGAGCGAAATATTGATGAAATCAATGAAATCTATTTTAGACCGAATCAATCCAAAAGCGTGAGCGCCTTAATGATTGATGTTAGTAATGAACTTTCAGAAAAAGAGATACTAGAAGTATTAAAAAAGGCAAAAAAAACGCAAAGCGTGGCTATGCTTTTTGGGCATAAACCACTCTTTCAGACGGCAAAGACAGGACAAGAATATGGATTTGAAGTCAAATTTTTGACGTATATTTTATCAGAAAGTGCTAAATTAGGTCTGAAAACCTATACCATGGCTGAATTAAGCCAATTCAACAAACCGTAATTACAATTCAATCCACAAGTGTTTGGCTTCGTCTTACACGCAAACATTACCTTTATTCATGAAAAAAAAATACTCCTTCATCACAACACTATTGCTGTCGGCAACGCTTAGTCAGGCACAAACAACCGACTCGGTAGTCGTAAAAAAAATTTATGACGCAACGCTTACGCACGGACAATCTTATGAGTGGCTTCGTCAACTTACTACTCAAATTGGGGGTCGTTTGGCTGGTTCGGCCAATGCAGCCAAAGCTGTACAATGGGGCAAAAGTGTACTCGAACAAGTTGGTGCAGACCGAGTTTTCTTACAAGATGTGATGGTTCCACACTGGGAACGTGGGGCAAAAGAAGAAGCCTATATTGTAAATGGTAAACAAAAAATAACTGTTCCTTTATTGGCATTAGGTGGCTCAATTGCAACACCTAAAAAAGGGATTCAAGCTGAAGTAATCGAGGTTCAGAATTTTCAAGAATTACGTGCTTTGGGAAAAGAAAAGTGCGAAGGCAAAATTATTTTCTTCAATCGCCCGATGGATCCTACCAAAATCAACACTTTTGAAGCTTATGGCGGTGCAGGAGACCAACGTCGTAGTGGTGCCAACGAAGCAAGTAAGGTTGGCGCTATCGGTGTAATTATACGTTCATTGAGTAATACATTGAACGACTATCCTCATACAGGATCCATGCAATATGCCACGGGTGTTCCTTTGATTCCTGCTGGCGCTATTTCTACGAATGCCGCAGAACTTTTAAGCAAAACATTAAAAGAAAATCCTAAAACGCAGTTTTTCTTTAAACAAAACTGTGAGACTTTTGATGATGCTCCATCACACAATGTGGTGGCTGAAATTAAAGGTTCCGAAAAACCAGATGAATATATCGTAGTAGGTGGTCACTTAGACTCTTGGGATGTTGCTCAAGGGGCACATGACGATGGTACAGGTATTGCCCAGTCAATGGAAGTACTACGATTGTTTAAAGAATTAGGCATCAGACCTAAGCATACTATCCGTATTGTTCTTTTTATGAACGAAGAAAATGGTAACCGTGGTGGTATCAAATACGCAGAGTTAGCAAAGCAAAATAACGAAAAACATATCTTCGCCTTGGAATCAGATAGCGGTGGTTTTACTCCGAAAGGCTTTGGTATTCAGGGTGCGGCTGCCTCTGTTTTCGAAAAAATCCAAGGTTATAAATCCTTATTTGCTCCTTATGGCTTGCACGAAATCGAACGCGGCGGTGGCGGAGTTGATATCGGCCCATTAGGCCCACAAGGAACAGTCTTGATTGGATTCAAACCTGATTCTCAGCGTTACTTTGAATATCACCATGCTTCGAATGACAAATTTGATACCGTAAATCAACGTGAATTAGAACTTGGTGCAGCTTCAATGGCTTCATTAGTTTACTTGTTAGATAAATACGGTTTGTAAGAAATACCTTTTGTGGGTGCTGGATTCCTTGTGCTGGTGCTGGATTCCTATCCAGCACCCACTTTTTCCAAGGATTCCAATCCTTGGTTATTCTAATAAAATAACATCTATTACGGTTTGTTCCGTTTGCTGGTGCTAGATTCCGTATGCTAGTGCTGGATTCCTATCCAGCACCCACCTTTTCCAAGGATTCCAATCCTTGGTTATTCTAATAAAATAACATCTATTATGGTTTGTTCCTTCGTATAATAATTCTTTGCCGAACTATACCGCCAATCTTCAGGCCTATCTACAAAGCCTGCCTTCACAGGATTTTGATGTATATAATCCAATTTCTGCATTATCACATCATAAGAATTCAGCCAAACAGGATGATTATCATGTTGCCAAAACTGGTACCTTTCATTCCCTGCTGTCCGTTTTCCAGACCACTCGAAAAGCCTTAACATCCATTTTTTTCTTGATTCAAAGGGATTGTTTTCAATCGCTGAGAGAATACGTTTTGCGGTAAATTGCCTTAATTCTCGTAAAATTTTATCCATAGGTCTTCCTCTCGTTCCGATAATAGCATGAAAATGATTGGTCATCAAGCAATAGGCATAAATGTCAAGGTCTTTTTCCTTGACACAAAAAGATAGACCTTCCATCAAGATATTGCTGTATTCCTCTCTGGTAAATACATCTACCCAAAAAACTGTTGCCGTGCTGATAAAATATAGACTCGATTGGTCTATAAACTTGTATTTTCTAGACATAGAAATTTTTGATTTGTTGTAAAACTATTTTTTAAGTTT
>NZ_JBMLSD010000122.1:0-8326 GCF_049240685.1 Flectobacillus sp. | reverse complement strand
GCCTATTGCCTCAAAAATCTAATTTTGCACGATTTCACATTATCATTACAGATAGGCTATATGTTTAACCTTAGCTTGGTCTTCTCCTACGGCCTTTCGATAATTGATAGGTGAGGTATCTGTATTTTTTTTAAAGAGCCTAGAAAAATAAAATTCATCCTCAAATCCCAACAGATAGGCAATTTCTTTTACTGATTTGTCTGTTAGATACAATTCTCGTTTGGCTTCCATCATCAATCTTTCTTGAATTAAATCTGAGGGAGTTCGGTCAAAATATTTTTTAGTAAGTTTTCCTAAAGTCTTCAGACTTATATTCAACTTGTCGGCATAAATACTAGGTGAATGCTCTATGACAAAAAACTCTTCAATCATAGCTCTAAATTTTTGTAAAATAGAATGGTCTGGATTACTATTCAGCGCTATTTGCTCTTCTTTTTGAGCTTGATTTTGGGCTTTGTAACGGGTAGTATGAATCAAAAAGATTTTTAAATAAGATAAAAGCAGGTCATTTTGAGCCAGCTCTTCATGACTTGATTCGTCTTTCATTTGCTCAAAAACCCCTTCCAATACTGTACTTTGCTCCTGCTTAAGTTCTACAAATGGTGGCGCAAAAAGGTTATTGAACAAAACACCATTGCAAGACACTTCTTTTTGGTGCTTAAGAATACAAAAAAAATCAGGATGAAAATGAAGTACTTTCAAAGGAAGGTCTTCTTCATTTTTTTTTATGATGAAAGGTTGAAAAGGACTAAAAAACAAAACCGCTGGTGCTGATATATGATAAAATGACAAATCTGCTTTTAACTCTACCGAACCCTCCTGAATACACACCACCGTAAAATAGGGTAATCTTGTAAGTGTCGAAAAAAGCACTTGATTACTCTCTCCAATACTAAACATTCTTTCGGTACTGTCGGGACGGGTAATGATAAATTCGGCATTCATAGCGTATAATTCGAATCGAGTATGAAGAATGGTTTGAGATAAAATTCTAACGCCAAATTACAAAATGCAGTTCATTGTCTCCAAATATGCAAGATGCAAATACGAGGCAGATTTTTGAAACCCTACAGCAAAGGACATACAGAGCGGTAAAAATCAGGAAGTTTTGTCTTTTGATATGTAGAAAATCATTGACCAATAATTTATATTCACAAACGCATCACTTTGGATTTATGAGCTACTTTACTATTGATTCTATCAAAGAACGCACTTTCGATGCCATCGTTATTGGTTCGGGTATAAGTGGGGGTTGGGCAGCCAAAGAACTTACCCAAAAAGGCTTAAAAACACTTGTGCTCGAGCGCGGGCGTGACGTCAAACACGTGGTCGATTATCCTACTACCCTAAAAAACCCTTGGGAGTTTGAACACCTTGGTTCAGTGCCTCAAGAAATCAAAAAAGATTACCAAATTGCCAGCAATCATTATATTTTTAGTGAAAGTACCCTACATTTTTTGGTTCGTGACGACGAGCAACCCTATATTCAAGACAAACCTTACTCTTGGATACGAGGCTATCAAGTAGGTGGGCGCTCATTACTCTGGGCACGCCAAACCCAACGTTGGAGCGATTTTGACTTTGAAGGCCCCGCTCGTGATGGCTTTGCCACAGACTGGCCTATACGCTATAAAGATTTAGCACCTTGGTATAGTTATGTCGAAAAGTTTGCAGGTATTACAGGAAACAAAGATGGTCTTGACTATTTACCCGATGGAGAATTTTTACCACCTCACGAAATGTCTTGTGTCGAAAAACATTTTAAACAGGTTGTATCTCAAAATTATACTAATCGCCATGTGATTATTGGGCGTGCAGCACATATTACTGAGCCAAAGCCTATCCATCTTCAACAAGGTAGAGCCAAATGCCAAAACCGTGTGATATGCGAAAGAGGTTGTCCTTACGGAGGATATTTTAGTAGTAATTCTTCTACTTTACCTTGGGCTGAAAAAACAGGTAACATGACGCTTCGACCGCACTCGGTGGTGCATTCTATTATATATGATGAACAAAAAGGAAAAGCCACGGGCGTAAGGGTAGTAGATGCCAACACCAAAGAAATGATTGAATTTTATGCCAAAATCATTTTTGTGAATGCTTCTACGCTCAACAGTAACATGATTTTGTTGAATTCTACCTCACATCGTTTTCCCAATGGTTTGGGTAATGAAAACGATATTTTGGGAAGATATATCGCTTTTCATACAAGTCGTGGACGTATTTCGGCTGAATATGAGGGCATGCTCGATTCAACCACCGACGGGCGCCGTCCAAATATTAGCTATATCCCTCGTTTTCGAAATGTTTATAAACAAGAAACGGATTTCCTTCGGGGTTATGCGGCGGGTTTTATAGCTTCTCGCTCGCCCATGCAGGATTTACCTAACGAATTAGGCGAATCGCTCAAGACGCATCTCAATCAACAGCAACTAGGGCCTTGGTCGATTGGCTCGCACATGATGGGCGAAACCATCCCTAAACATGAAAGTACTGTCAAACTCGATGCGATGCTGAAGGATAAATATGGAATTCCTCAATTGAGGGCATCCGTTGCTTTTGACGATAACGATGATAAAATGCTAAAGGATTTTCATGAACAATTAGGCGAAATGTACCATAAAGCTGGTTTTACCAATATCAAACTCATCGATACGCAGCGTTTGCCAGGCAACGAAAATCATGAAATGGGCGGTATTCGTATGGGTAAAGATGCCAAAACTTCTATGCTCAATGCTTGGAATCAATTGCATCATTGCAAAAATGTATTTGTTACCGATGGGGCTTGTATGACTTCTACCGCCACACAAAACCCCTCTTTGACTTATATGGCACTTACAGCGCGAGCAGCAGATTATGCCGTAAAACAGTTAAAAGCCTTGAAATTGTAGATAAGCTGTAGGCTTTAGGCATTAAGCTGTAAGCTATAGAAAAAGGGCGTTTTGTGACTACTGGACAAAATTGAATTAACTAGTTCAAGCTTTAGTTTTTGACTCAATTTTAAAACAGTTTCAAACTGTTTTAAAAAAATCAGTGAAAAAGTCTAAACAACTGAATCACACTTTAGGCTGTATGCATTAGGCTATAAGCTCAAAACGCTGATACTATTTTTGCCTAATGCCTATGGCACAAAAACCTCATCTTTACCTCTTCATACATGAAAAGACGTCATTTTCTTAAACATTCAAGTGCTGGTCTCTTAACTATTTTAGGAGCACAACAAGTCGTAGCACAAAAAAAATATGTGCCCAAATTAGCATTTTCGACTTTAGGTTGTCCTGAATGGTCTTTTGAAAAAATACTAGAAATGGCCGTACAAAATGGGTTTCAGGGCATAGAATTGCGAGGTATTCAAAAGGATATGGATTTGACGGTCTCGCCATTGTTCAATAGTCCAAGCAATATTCAAAATACGCTTAAGCTTTGCAAAAAAGCTGGTATCTCTATTGTTGATTTAGGTTCATCAACCAACTTGCATTGGGTAGATGCACAAAAACGAAAAAGTAATCTGGATGAGGCAAAAAGATTTATTGATTTGGCTGCCGATTTAAACTGTCCTTATATTCGAGTATTTCCGAATGATTTCCCAAAGGAGCAAAGCAGAGAGCAAACACTTCAAGCCATGATTGAGAACTTGGTCGCTTTGGGAGACTATGCCAAAAACACTTCCGTAAAAGTATTGCTCGAAACACACGGACAACTTGTATATGTTGCCGATATTTTACACGTAATTCAAACAGCCAATCATCCACAAGTAGGATTAATTTGGGATTTTTATAATATGTGGTCAGTTACCAAAGAAAACCCTTCGGAGGTATACGCCCAATTAGCACCATATATCAAACACGTGCATTTGAAAGATGCCATTACGGAAAATGGAAAAGAAAAATATGTATTGTTTGGCGAAGGCACAGCGCCCGTTCAAGAGGTTTTACAACTTTTGAAAAAAGGAAATTATCAAGGATATTATAGTTTTGAATGGGAAAAGCGTTGGCATCCCGAAATCCAAGAACCAGAAATAGCGATTCCTAATTTTAGTAAAGTCATAATAAAGAAGCTTAAAGATGCCTAAATACATGAGTCATCCCGAATTTTATGAAAACAGTTTTAAACTGTTTAAAAACTAAGACCAAGTCTTGAACTAGGCATTAATCATAAATTAGAGATGACTCAATTCTCGCTTTGAGGCTTCCCAGCCTATAATAGCCGATTTGCGAGTTTCGCCCCACATATAGCCTCCCAATTTTCCTGATTGTTGAATTACGCGGTGACATGGGATAAGGTAGGCAATCGGATTGCTTCCTATGGCAGTACCCACAGCTCTGGCGGCGCTAGGCTGATGTATTTGTTGGGCAATTGTCCCATAAGTACAAAGTTGCCCCATCGGAATATGCAAAAGCGACTCCCAGACCTTCAATTGAAAGTCAGTACCTTTTAAGTGTAATTTTACTTGAGCCATATTTGACCAATCTTCTGTAAAAATCTTTAGGGCATTTTCCTGAATCATATTTTTTCCTTCTGTAATAGTAGCATTAGGAAAATTCTTTTTTAACCTTTCTAAAGAATTAGGTTCGGTATCAATAAAAGTCATTTGGCAAATACCCTGAGGCGTTGACGCCACAAATACTTCTCCAAAAGGTGTATTTTCGATAGTATATTGAATGACTAAATTTTGACCTCCATTTTTAAATTCTCCTGGGGTCATTCCTTCTATATTGATAAACAAATCATGTAAACGCCCGCTTCCAGATAATCCAGTAGCCTCAACTGCATCCATCAAAGATGCATTTTGCTCTAAAACTGACTTCGCATGTGACAAACTTATATACTGTAAAAATTTTTTAGGACTAACCCCTGCCCATTCTGTAAACAAACGCTGAAAATGAAATGGACTTAAATGTACTTGTTCAGCAATTTCGTCTAAACTAGGTTGCAGTTGATAGTTGGACTGAATATAATCAATAGCCTTGGCAATACGATTATAGGTAGTTGGATCTGGCATTGTCATACGGGATAAAGTAAAATAAACTAACACAACAAAGATAAAACATCCTTTATGGCGATTCCAACCCAAAAATTGCGCTTTTTCAACTACCACTCATCATTACCCTCAACCGCTCGCCAGAAGGCACTTTTGCGCCATTTTTTATATCAACCGCTTATCTATTGATTCACCCGATTATAGTTTTTCAAGAAAGAATCCTAAAAACTCAGCCTAACTTTGAATCATCAAACAAGACGAAATAACAACAAGATTTAAAATATTAACTCTTTAAACTTCTTAAAATCATGAAAACTTTATTCAACATTATCGCATTAGTAGCTATCTCGGCAAGTAGTATTTTGGCAAACCCAACTAACGGTGAAGACAACACTACCAACAACAATAAAAAATCATTTGCTATCGGTACATACCGTGGTGCTGGCACTTTGGATTTGCACTTGACTGTCGATAAATTAGAAGGCAAGGCTCTTACCATTTTGGTAAAAGACAAAGATGGCCGTATTGTAAACCGTGAGCATATTGCTCGCTACAAAAGCACTTATCACGGTCGTTTTGACTTCAGCGAAGCCAAAGACGGTCAATATACTATCGAAGTAACCGACGGTAAAGACACTATTTCAAAAACAGTCTCTCTTGAAAACCAAACGTCAACAACGGAGTATCGTTTGATGACGGTAGAATAAACAATCTATAAACTTCTCCCAAAAGTCCTGCTATCCTTGGTGGCAGGACTTTTTGTTTTACAAGTCCTCTTCCTCATTAAATTTCATACAACTAAGTAGATATATTTGTCTATTTTTTTTGACTATATTTAAAAAATATCATATTTTTATGACAAATATTATTCCTTATGATTACACACGAAAAAGTCATTCAGTTTCTTCGTCGCAATCCTGCTTTGTCGGTTTCTATTCTTGAAAAAGAATCAGGCTTGCCTACCAGTACTTTGGCCAAAGCCTTGAGCGGAGACCGTGTCCTCAACCAAAAGCATCTCAATGCGCTCTATCCTATCTTGGTCAAATATGGCTATAATGAGGCTTACAACAACAAAGCAAAAGTTATCTCTATTATTAATCATAAAGGAGGTGTCGGGAAAACTACCACTACCATCAACCTCGGAAAAGCACTTACTCAGCTCGGTTTCAGGGTGTTGTTGATTGATATGGACTCTCAAGGCAATCTTTCGCAATCACTTGGAATCGACAATCCTCAGCATCAGGTTGTACACGCTTTACTCAAAAATGAAGAACTTCCAGTAGTATCTATCTCAGAAGGATTTGATGTGGCTCCCAGTGATTTGGAATTGGCATACGCCGACCTCGAATTAGTACAGGCAGTAGGAGGAGTAAATCAGCTTCGTAACAAAATCAATCCTTTGAGAGAGGTATATGACTACATTTTGATTGATTGCCCCCCTGCACTCAATATCTTTACCAACTCAGCTTTGGTAGCATCTAATAGCTGCCTGATTACGCTACAGCCAGAGGTTTCGGCAATGAAAGGAGTCAACAACCTCTTCGAGCGTATCACACAAGTACGTGAGCGAATCAACCCTGAATTGATGGTTGAGGGAATCCTACTAACGATGGTAGACAAACGTCTGAAAGTACACAAAGACATGATTGATTACGTTTATCAAACGCTTAATAACTTTAGAATTTACAAAACCGAAATAAGAATCAACGTAGCACTCAAAGAATCTCAAATCGCACAAGTCAATATTTTTGATTATGATTCTGCTTCTAATGGAGCTGTAGACTATCTCAACTTTGCCAAAGAATTTTGTGCCAATAACTAAGCTCATCGTATGAAAAAATATGCTATGAATTTGGGTTCGCAGCCCATTATAAAAGATCAAAGCTTACTTAATCATGAAGCAATCAAGCAACAAATCACGATTTTGGAAGAGCTCAAAGAGCTAATTCCACCACTTCAGAATGAAGAATTAGCACAGTTAGAAAAAAATATCTTAGCTGAAGGCTGTCGTGAAGCTCTTATGATTTGGCAAACTACGGCTAACATCGCTTTTCCAACGAGCACCGATACTAGCAAAATATATGTCTTAATCGATGGACATAATAGATATGGCATTTGCCAAAAACATAAAATAGATTTCAAAATACATTTAGTTTCTTTTAATTCTTTACAAGAAGTAAAAGAATATATGATTGATAATCAATTAGGTAGACGAAATCTTATTCCAGAACAAGCCTCTTATCTGAGAGGATTGAGATACAATGCCGAGAAACAAGAAAAAGGGAAATATCAACGTGAAGACCATAAGGGTCAAAATGTCCCTTATGATACAGAACTCAAAAAGGAAGCAACTGCTACACGTTTGGCCAAACAGTATAATGTAAGTGAAAAAACCATTAAACGGGATGGTGATTTTGCAGAAGGTCTCAATAAATTAGCCCCTACCCTCAAGCAGGATATCTTGGCAGGCAAGGTAAAAATAAAGAAAACAGAAATCCAACAATTAGCACAGATTAGTGATAGCAATGCCTCCGTAGAATCGCTGGACGTTATTGCAGAGATAGTTAGAACCAGTAATCAAACCTCTGAAAAGCTTGTTACAGAGAAGGATGTCCTTAAAACAAAAATTAAAGCAACGGTACAAAAACTCGAAAAAAGCGAAGATGCACAACTTTGTGAGGAACTTATCTCACTGGCCGAAGAACTCAAAAAATATCTTTCCTAAGACCATAAGGGTCAAAATGTCCCTTATGATATTTCTTTAACGAGGGGAAGTCATTTTTGTCCATTCATTAGTGATTTTTATACATTCTTTAAGATTAAAAAGTCATGCAACTTTGTCATATCAAAACGATACAACAAAACACAAATAAACCTTAAAGATCATGTTAATTAAAAGAAGCGCTTCTGCTCAATGGATTGGTTCGGGCAAAGCAGGTAAAGGAACTCTTACTTCTCCTAGCGGTGTATTAAACGCAACTCAATATTCATTTAATACTCGTTTTGAAGACGGTATTGGTACCAATCCAGAAGAATTGGTAGGAGCAGCCCACGCAGGATGCTTTTCTATGCAATTGGCATTTAACCTTCAGGGTGCTGGATTTACTGCTGATAGCATCGATACTACATCTGAAGTAGTTTTGGAAAACGGTACTATCACAACGATTAACTTAACAACAACTGTAAAAGCTGAAGGTTTGGATCAAGCAAAATTTGAGGAGTTGGTAAATCATGCGAAAGCTAATTGCCCAATTTCGAAGTTATTCAATGCAAGTATTACGCTTCAAGCTACATTACTATAAACTAATTATAAGGGCTGTAGGCTTTAAGTCGTAAGCTATGGGG
>NZ_JBMLSD010000121.1:32093-43113 GCF_049240685.1 Flectobacillus sp. | reverse complement strand
AAATTTTCATCCAGTAATCAGGTTCTTTATATTAAACTTTTAAAAAAAAGGGTATTTGACAGGTCATTAATCCATCTTTTCTGAAAACAAACCTTTTAACTATGTTCAGAAAAGGATTTTTGATTCATCGAGAACGATATGTGGTGTATTGGGATATGATTCATGACTAAATTTTCGTAAGCCTAGGATAGATTAAAGGAATAGTATATCTGAGGCAAAATTTTGACTAGAACCTTTTGATTATGAATATCTACAAACAACCAATATACCATCAACTAATAACGACTTCCTATTCAGCCAAAAATACTTTTATGAAGAAGCTACGCATCATTTTTATCTTCCTACTGCTGAATATTTTCTTCCCTACACGCGCGCAAGTCTGGCAGTGGTCTGCCCATGTAGAAGGACTCATTAGCGAGGAAACCAACGCCAATCCGCAAGCCTTTTTGTGGATTCCTGAGAATTGTAAGAAAGTGAAAGGTGTGGTCGTTGGAATGCACAATATGGTTGAAGAAGGCATGTTGGAAAATGGAAATTTTAGGAAAAAACTTACTGAGTTAGGTCTGGCCGAGGTTTGGGTTACGCCTGTTTTAGAATTTCCTTTTGATTTTCATAAAGATGCTCCCAAACATTTCCAAACCATGATGGATGCCCTCGCCAAGGTTTCGGGGTATGACGAACTGTCGACAGCGCCCATTGTTCCTCTGGGGCATTCAGCCATGGCCACTTACCCTTGGAATTTTGGGGCTTGGAATCCTGCCAGAACTTTGGCGATTATTTCGGTACATGGCGATACCCCCCAAACCAACCTCACTGGCTACGGTCGGGCGAATCCAGATTGGGAACATAGAACGATTGAGGGCGTACCAAGTTTATTTATTATGGGCGAATACGAATGGTGGGAAAAACGGCTAGAACCAGGCTTTCGGTATGTATCCAAACATCCAAAAACACCCATTACTTTCTTTGCAGACGCTGGACATGGTCATTTTGACACTCACCAATCTATGATAGATTATGTAGGATTGTTTATTGAAAAAGCTGTTAAATACCGCCTTCCGAAAAAAAGCGGTGAAACCTTACGACCTGTATTTCCTCAAAATGGTTGGTTGATTGACCGTTGGAGAAAGGACTCCCTACCCACTGCCCCAGCTCGTCCGTATTCTGAATTTAGTGGTAATAGATATACGGCTACTTGGTGTTTTGACAAAGAACATGCTTTGGCAACAGAGATTTTTTATGCAAAAGCTCGAAGTAAAAAAATGCAATACATTGGGCTTATCCAAGAAGAAATAATCCTAGTTCCATCCAAAAATCATGCACAATATCAGCCTACTTTTAAGCCACTATCAGATGGGATTAGTTTTCATTTCAAAGCTTTTTTTAGTGATACCTCCAAAACTCAAGTGATCAATAATCATCCTAATACAGCGATTCAAATTGACCGCATATGTGGACCTGTCAAGAAGCTCGATGACAGCACTTTTCAAATCAGTTTTTATCGAATGGGATTTAACAATAAAAAACGTAGTAACGCTATTTGGCTTTTGGCCCATCATGATGGCGATGAGGTTTATAAATCTGCCGTTCAGCAATTTGAGATAAAATTCCCTCTGAAAAACACCCAAGGTGTGTCACAGAAGATTTCATTTGAACCTATTGCAAACTCCCGAAAGAAGATACCTTTTATAGATTTAAAAGCTACCTCCAACGTAGGATTACCCGTGATATTTTATGTAAAAGAAGGGCCAGCTTTTATCAAAAATCAGCAGTTAGTTTTTACTAAAATACCCCCAAAATCAAAGATGCCGATTAAAGTAAGCGTGGTGGCGTGGCAGTATGGCATTTTAGGAAAAGTACAATCTGCTGAGCCAGTCGAACAAAGTTTTTTGATTGAAAATTAAGATATTTTTTATGAAACAACTTCTTGTTATCCTCTGCATTTGTGGATTTTTTAGGTCGACATTTGCTCAAAAAACAACCGAGAAATTTATGCCTATCCAACATAAAATTCAAGCCTGGATAGATAGTGGTCATTATGAGGGTGCTTCAATCGTTATTTTTCAACATAATCACATTCGATACAAACGATACTTTGGGAAGTATCGCCCCGAAACGGTTGTGTATATTGCCTCGGCTGGTAAATGGTTGGTAGCCGCCACAATTGCCACCTTGGTTGACGAAGGAAAATTACATTGGGATGACAAAGTTAATCATTGGATACCCAACTTTACCGATGCGAAGGGAGAAGCTACTTTAGCTCAACTTCTCTCACATACCGCTGGTTATCCTGATTACCAGCCCGAAGGCAATCCAATTGATATTGCTCAGGATTTGCCCACTTCGGTTGCCAATCTGCTGCCACTACCTGCTGATACACTTGCTGGTACAAAATTCAAATACGGAGGTTTGGCTATGCAGGTTGCAGGGCGAATAGCAGAATTAGCCTCAGGCAAAAACTGGGAAATATTATTTCAAGAAAAACTAGCCAAACCTTTGAAGATGAAGAATACTCACTTTACGCCAGTGGATTCGGCAGGAGGACATGCCCCTATGTTGGGTGGGGGGGCTCGCTCAACGCTTCAGGACTATGCCAATTTTTTGAATATGATTTTTAATAAAGGGGTATTCAACGGAAAAAGAATTCTATCCGAAAAAACGATTGAATTAATGCAAAAAGACTGGGTAGGCAATGCCCAAGTTCAGGCTGGGGAATTTGTCGAGCGGGCAAGGGGGAGAAAAGGAACAGCTATTTATGGCTTGGGAGAATGGCGAGAAGAGGTGAACGCTCATGGAGAAGCCACCCTTCTTAGCAGTCCCTCTTGGGCAGGAGCTTATCCTTGGATTGATAAAACGAATGGGGTTTACGGCTTTTTTCTGACTCATGTAACGGGTTTCAAAAAAGGTTTTTCGCCGTTTTATACGAGTCACGAGCTGGCTTTAGATGTAAGAAAAGTACTTTCTCAAAAATAATGTTGCCCTTCTTTAAGTTTTTTATTTTAAACACAAGGCAACAAACAAAGGGTGTTGAATAGTTTTTTAGTGACTATAGATGTGTTTTTGCTGAATGCCCAAAGCCGAAAGCTCAAAAATTGATTTTTATTTTGCGTGCTAACTTACTGAGGCAAAATTGTGATAGAGGAGTTTATTGTAGAAACTCTTTCAGAACATGAACTTACCATGAGTACTCCCAAATTTTGGGATTGAGATTATCCTACAAATTTTCATAAAAGAGGGGTTGGAAAATATTTCCCAACCCCTTTTTTGAGGCTATCATGCTAGATTTACTTGGTTTGAGAAGCAAGCATTGAGACGCAAGCATTGCGTCTCTTCTAAGAGAATCTAAATTTTAACATAATCACTCATCCGCTCAATTACTCAATCGCTAAATTTGGGATGACTCACGTTTGTGGTTTATATGCCAGCTTTTACGTGGCTCAAGCCGATAACATTGAGTTTCAATGGGTAAAATCATTTGACGAAATTATAAGAGCTTCTTTTTTCTCTTACCAGCCTGGGTTTTGTATCATTTGTTTGTTACGGTCGATTTCTGATTGTGGAATTGGCCAGAAATAGTGTTTTTTCTCGAAAACACGTGTTTCAAATACTGTTCTTTGGTAAAATTCGGTATCGGTAAAACTAGTACCTTTACTCACATTCATCCCATACATAGGGCCTCCTTGGGTACTTTCGGCAATTTTCCATCTACGAACATCAAATAATCGATGTTCTTCAAAAGCTAGTTCAATGCGTCGTTCATGACGAATGCGCTCACGCATGTCTGCTTGAGATAATCCAGTGGGCAGTACAGGTATTCCAGCTCTTTCTCGTACTAGGTTCACATATTTATAGACATCTGCATTAGTCGGACTATATTCATTGAGTGCTTCTGCATAATTCAAATACATTTCTGCCAAACGAAAATAGACCCAAGATTGCGTAGTGTATCTGTTATTGGGAACATCGCTGTTGGGACTTACAAACTTGGTGAGTAAATAGCCCGATTCAGTATGGTCATGCGAACCGTTTTTTCCTGAGGCACCTGTTGCGTATAACTGTATGGGTGTTCCTGAGGCTCCTGTAAACACCCATGTATCATGATTATAAAGAATACTTACATAAAATCTTGGTTCTCGATTGAGATACATATTCCAATCCAAAGCCTTGGTATATTTGGTATCAGTTGAAGACAAACCCGTTTCTACATAGCCTGAACCTGCTTCGTCAATACGTTTACCGTTGGCCATGTGATAGGCATCTACCATCTGTTGAGTTACTCCCAAACCATTCCAACCTTTCATTTGTCGAGGAGCAGCATGAACAGTCCAGTTATTAGTTCCTGAACTTGGTCGAGCCCAAATAATTTCGGTATTCCAACGATCGATAAAAACGTCACGATAAGAAGCAAAGGGGTCAAAATTACCTGAGGCATCCATTTTTTTGTACAAACCATTTGGCATAAGGTCTATAACCGCTTTAGCCGCATCCGCTGCGAGTTTCCACTTGTTTATATCAAAAGCATTCGTAATTAAAGCCTTACCATCGGCATTTTTAAAGTCTGCAAAATCTTGGTTGTTTCCATTAAATAAAGGACTAGCCGCATATAGCAATACTCTTGCTTTCATTGCCATGGCTGTTCGTTTATCAACCCTACCGTAATCTATCACATTGGTGGTAACAGTTGGTAAATCTTTGCTTGCCAAATCAAGTTCATCTACAATGTATTTCACACATTCGTCGTAGGAGTTTCTAGGTTTTGTCGTTTCTGCATTCGAAGCATCAACAGGAATAATTGTGGGTAACAAAACAATAGGACCATACTGTCTCAAAAGCAAAAAATAGTAATAGGCTCTAAGGGCTCTTGCTTCGGCTTTTGTCCGTAGGTTTATACCAGGAGTAACGCCTTCACATTCGACACATTTTTCTACCGAATTGATATAAACGGTTGCAGCACGAATGCCTTTGTAGTAATATGAATATCGATCGTAGGGTATGGAAGTTGGCCCCCAGTTACCAGTATTGATAGCATTTGCTCCGATAGAAGTCCATACGAAATCACCTTCATCCGAAACAGGTGTAAAATTGGCATAAGGATCGGCTGGGTCTGGTAAATAGCTGTACACATTGGCAAGATATTTCTCTACTTCCAAACGTGTCGTGAATACGGCGTCGATGGTAAGCATATCATCGGGTTGCTTATCCAAAAAATCTTCGCAAGAGATATTCATTGAACTAGCTATGAACAATAAAAAAATGGTAATTTTTTTCATAGTAATATTTTTGTAAAATTTGACCAAGGAAAAATGGTTTTCAGATTCCAATAAACTGCATTATGTCCTGAATTACAGACTAATATTTAGCCCCAATGTCATATTTTTCTGGATTGGATAAACAGCACCACGTCCATTTCCGAGTTCGGGATCCCAATAATCGAAAGCACTCCAGGTCAGCAAATTCAACCCAGCCACATAAAATCGCATTGTGTTCACTTTTAATTTTTGAGTAAGTTTTTTAGGAATCGTGTAACCAACTTCAACCGTTTTTAATCTTAAATAGCTTGCATCTCTTAGCCACCAAGATGACGAGCGAAAATTATTAGAATTTGTTCCGAATGATAATCGCGGGAAAACAACATCTTGGCTTGGATTTTCGGGTGTCCATCTACTAAGTGCATTCACATTTACATTGCCACGTAAACCACCTTCGGCAAAGGGATAGAACCCTACTCCTCCTAGCATAAAACTCATGGTGCCTGCTCCTTGAAAAAAAGCAGATACATCAAACCCTTTAAAGCCTAACGAAGTACCAAAGCCATAAACCAACTGCGGAGTAGGAGGATTACCAATGGCTACTTCATCGTAAGAGTCGATTACCCCATCACCATTCACATCTTTATACTTGATATCTCCTACCCTAACTGGGCCAAAAGTCTGTTTTGGCGAACTACTAATTTCGTCTTCTGATGTAAATAGTCCTTCTGCCACCAATCCAAAAGGTTGTTGATAGCGTTTTCCTCTCCTATTTTGATAGGTATATTTATAATCTGGCGCATCGTCGTTTATAAGATTATTTTTGACATAAGTTACATTCGCTTTCAAACCGAGATTCAGCTTGCCAATTTTTTTGTTGTATTCCATATTGGCATCGATTCCTTTATTTTCAAATTCTCCGATATTCCCCCAAGGATTATTCTGTAAGCCTAAAATGGCGGGCAATGAATTTCTTTGCATAAAAATTCCAGACCTGTTTCTTTTAAAGATATCCGCTTGAAGATAAAAGCCACGAAGAAAGCGCACTTCCATACCTATGTTGGTTTCGACCTCCTGTTCCCATGTCAAATCGGCACCCCATTGGTCTTCACCACGGCCTCCAAAACCATTATTTACGTCCTGTCCGAAAGTATATCCGCCATTGCCGCCACCGACGGTAGTCAGGTAAGCAAAACGACGTCCCCCAATTTGGTCGTTTCCTTTAAGCCCATACGATGCTCTTAATTTTAGGTATTGAATGGCATCATTGTCTCTAAAGAAGGGTTCTTGAGAAACCACCCAACCAGCAGCTACAGCAGGGAAAAAACCGAATCTATGTCCTTTGGCAAAGTTTTCAGAGCCGTTATAACCTGCGTTAAATTCAAAAAAGTATTTTGATTTAAAACTGTAAGAAAGTCTACCTACCACCCCTTGTAATCTAAACGGCAATGAGCTAATGGCATCAGTAGCGTCGGCGTTTTGATAGTCTTGTTGGTTGTATAAAATTAGACCACTCACCGAGTGTTGTCCAAAAGTGCGTTCGTAATTCAAGTTTGCCTGCATGTATATACGTCGATTTCCACCCGATGATTTCGAAAAGCCCAAATCAGCATTGCCATTTACTAGCTTTGTCAGCAACAAATTACCGTTGGCATCTCGTGTAGGCGCGGTATAAGTATCTACAGCAGAACGATAGCGCTGAATAAAGTGGTAATTATAGCCATCAAAAGCAAATTTTCCAGAAATCTTCAAACCCTCCGTTATACCCGAAAGATCTTGATTGAGGGTTAAATCAGACTGAATATTATTTCTCCATTCGGTAGCAAAGCCTTTACCAGTGAGTGATTGATAAGGGTTAGTTATACCATTTACGCCACCATAGACAAAACCCGCAGGGTTGTCGTAGGGATAGGTAGGCGAATAGCCCACAGGTGTATTAAAAAGAGCGTCACTCCAAATAGAGCCAGCTGAGGCGCCAGGATAATTGGCAGTAATCAAAATACCACCCAAGCCCAATTTTAATTCTGTTGTTTTGCCTAATTTAACATCTGTATTCGCTCTGAAGTTATAGCGCTTCAAACCTGCATTGGTATTGTATCTGTTCAAATTATCACCTTTCCAAATACCCTCCTCATCATAATAAGTGGCCGAAACAAAATACTTGGCATTGGGCGAACCGCCCGAAATATTCAAATTAGCACGTTTGGTAGGTGTATTTTTCTTTACTAACAAATCTATCCAATTCACATTTGGGTACAGATAGGGGTCTGCTCCAGAGGCATACTTTGCAATTACTTCGGGGGTATATGGCGTCACAAAATTGGGATTAGATGCCAATTGCGCCTCATTATAAAGATTCAAATAGGTGGGTGCATCTACCATTTGCGGTAACATCGTAGGTGAATTCGAACCTGTCTCGTATTTAAAGCTAATCGAAGGTTTGTCGTTTACACCTCTTCGTGTGGTTACTAAAATTACCCCATTGGCGCCACGAATCCCGTATACTGCCGTTGCTGAGGCATCTTTTAGCACCGAAAAGGATTCTATTTCCTCGGGTTCTATATTATTAATTGGCCTTTCAACACCATCTACCAAGACCAAAGGCGAGGCACCTGCGCCAAAAGTACTAATTCCTCTTACCCAAAACTGTGCGTCATCATATCCTGGCTCCCCGCTTCGTTGCACGGCTATTACCCCAGCTACTTTTCCAGCCAAAGCATTATTGAGCGAGCGTGGTGCAGCAGATTTTATATCTGCCATTTTAACGGTGGTAATGGCTCCTACAACGCTTTCCTTTTTTTGCTCACCATAACCTACCACTACAACTTCATCAAGCGCTTGGTTGTTTACCTGCATGATTACTTCCATTTTTGAGCGGCTCCCAACGGCAACCTCTTGCGTTTTGTAGCCCACAAACGAAAACACCAATACAGTATTATTATTGGGTACTTGAATAGAAAATCTCCCATCAGCATCCGAGGACACACCCTTTGAAGTACCACGAATCGAAATATTTACCCCGGGCATTGGTTGATTTTTTTCATCTAGTACTAAGCCTGTGATAGTTTTCTCAACTATGTACTCTAAAATGGGGTTTTTCAGCGCCAGCAGTGGCGCAATAATTGGCTTCTCGGCTCGGCTCAAAATGATAGTCGAACCCGATACTTCATAAGTAATACCCAAAGGAGATAATAGCTTAAATAGAATAGTCTTGATTGACTCGCCTTGTGCGAGTATGGTCACATTACGCTCAGAGCCAATAAGTTGTGGACTGTAAATAAAACTCACAGAGGCATTTTTCTTAATTTGTCGCAAAGCCATATCCAAAGGTTTGTTCTCCAAATGAAGAGCAATTCTTTGGTTCAAACACTCTTGCCCGTGATTTTTATGCGCCACTGCAAAGGTGGCACATAAAAAAATTAACAGAATTTGATAAAGAGAAAAGCGCATGATTTTCAACAAAATCTTGATTTGTTTCGTAAATTTTTTCATAACTTGTTTTGACTTTTGTTAAGAATGAGCAAAATAATCCCAGCCCAACCTATTAGCGTAGGTGGGAAGTTGTTAGCGCAACATGTTGGGAAAGTCAAGTCGAAGGTGCTCCAACACCTTCGACTTTTTTGTTGAAATGGGTACTAATTTCTGGTATAGAACTGTTTATAAGTTAATTACATTTTTTAGCGTGTATGACTATTTGACCATCTATAACTTCATATTTGGCATCGATTGCTTTACATATCAAATCAAGCTTTTGGAACAAAGGTTGATTCCCCAGCTCGGCGGTAATTCTGCAATTTTCCATCAAGGCAGTATCATATACCATTGGAATATTATAAACTTCATAAAGCTTTTCAAAAACTGTAGTCACAGGACTATTTTCGAATACCAAATATCTCTCAAAATCAGGCTTCCTGTTGAGGGGCTCTGGGATTTCGACCAAGGAGCGCTTCATTTGATTATCAATCCTGTTAAATACGACCTTTTGGTTGGGCGTAAGCATCACTTCAGGTTTTTTATCCGACACTTCATCTTCTAGTCCCAAAGGGAAAACCGCCACTTTACCTGTTTTGACAATTACCTTTACTTCGTTATCCTTATCATAAGAACTAATGGTGAAACTAGTTCCAAGAACCCGTGTGGCTAGTTCGTTAGCGTATACAACAAAAGGCTTGCTTGGATTTTTTACGACCTCAAAAAATGCCTCGCCACTCAGATAAACGGCTCTTTGGTCAACTCCAAATGGTTTTGGATAACTTATTTTACTATTTTTTGAAAGTAGTACATGGCTACCATCAGGGAGTTTAACGGTTTTGTTTTCGCTGCCTTCGTTACTTACTTCCACCAGTGCGATGTCAAGCATCTTGGTCCTTTTTTCATAAGGAGTTTCAGAAAAAGTTAGCTTCTTCATGGTATCATGGTCGGTCAGTAGCGCAAAGCCTACAATGGCGATTGCCAATATGGCAGCGTATTTGAGCCATTTGTACCATGGAAGAATGGTAAAATTAGGTTTAGAGGTTAATCTTGTATTTTCGAGTTGTTTTCTTTTTTCAGAAAACCGTTTTATCTCTTCGTTTAATTCACTTTCGGTAATTTCATTTTGAGCACTCTGGATTTTTAGGATAATTTCCCTGGCAATCATCACTTGGTGAGACTTCTCAGAGTTTTCTACTAACCATTGGTTCCAAAACTGATTATCTGTCTCAGATTTTTGTAGAACCCATCGGCAAAAGGCATCGTCGAGAATAAAATCCTTCGTATTAAAATTCTTATAATTCTGCATAGATAAATTTGGATTATTAGCCTTTGTAATATGATATAGTACGAGTTGATAATTCAATACTCTTTTAGGTAGGATTTTTTTTAAAAAAAACATACAAAACATTGAATATCAATATTTTAAAATACAATAAACAACAGGATTAATACTAAAATGGTCATAAACAAGAATAACCAAAGTCAAAACTTTGGTTGCGAGTACCTCAAATTGGGTAAGGGTTTTTAGCTGATTTATTTAAAATTTCAGGAAAAGAAGATTTATTAATGGTAAAAATAGGAGCTCGGCAATCGAGACCAAATTGCGTTTCAAACTTGTCAGCGAACGGTGCAAAAAGTTGGCGACTGTCTGCTTTTCTATGTTCATCACAGAAGCAATTTCTTCATTAGAAAGTCCCTTATAATATTTCAAGAAAATTACCTCTTGCTGTCGCTTGGGAAGTTGCGCAATTGCATCGCGTATCGTTTGCTCATTTTCATGAAGCAACTCGGCGTCTATCCATGCCGTCTCGGTTGATTGACCATCAGAAAGGAAATAAAGTTCATCATCTAGGTTGGTAGATTCACCTAATCTTTTTTCGAGTTTGAGTTTGCGGAAAAGATTATTTCGCAAAGATTTAATGAGGTAAACAGTCACATAAGGACTGTCGACCAAACCTTCTCGATGTGACCACATTTCAAGAAAAAGGTCTTGTACACAATCCCTGATAAACTCTTTATCCTTGGTAAATCGAGTAGCATAATTAAAAAGTTCGCGATATCGTAAGGCAAAAATTTGGTCAAAAGCCTCTCCATCTCCGTCCTTAAAACGTGACCATAATTCACTCAATAGGGCTTCATCGCGAGGTATATTTTCATTCACTTTCATAGTAATTAGTTAAAGTTGAGGTTATTTTAGCGTTTTGGTTTAAGTGTTGTTGAAAGGCAAAAGGCATAAGGCATAAGGCAACAGGCATAAGGCAAAGAGTGTTTAAATTATATTTTGGGTACGAGGCAAC
>NZ_JBMLSD010000121.1:14268-31993 GCF_049240685.1 Flectobacillus sp. | reverse complement strand
AGGCAACAGGCATAAGGCAAAGAGTGTTTAAATTATATTTTGGGTACGAGGCAACAGGCAAAAGGCATAAGGCAACAGGCATAAGGCAACAGGCAAAAAGTGTTAAGTCATTTTTTATAAAAAATAGATATATATTGCCGAAAGCCCAGAGACGAAAGCCGAATGCCCAGAGCCGAAAGCCGAATGCCGAATGCCCAGAGCTGAAAGCCGAAAGCCGAATGCCCAGAGCCGAAAACCATAAGCTTAAAATCAAATTTTATTTTGTGTGCTACCTTAGTATTACCAAAACCAAAAGTAGCACATAGTATTTCTATTTTTGTAAATTTATAGAAAAATTTCCTTTTTGAAAGTCTACTTTCTGCATTTGTCCATTTACGCTTACACTAATAGGTTTTATAGAGGCAGCAAATGTTGCACGAATGAGCGGCTGTCCTGTAATTTGAATAGCATGCTTAGCCTCCTTTTCTTTTACCACAAGCGAAAGTTTTGACAAAGAACTGAACAAGGTTTGTTGTTCTTTTCTGAGAAAACTTCCATACCCAATAAAATAATCGGAAATGGTATTTGGCTCGTTCTCGGGATGTGAAATGGCTGTCAAATAGGCATCTGTTGTGATATTGCCAAAGGTTTTTACACTATTGAGATGCATCAAACGACCATCAGCTTTGAGATTCAAATACACATCGGTGACTTTACCATTTTGCTTGATTTTTACACCAATCATATCATCGCCAGTCATTCTTTCTATTTCTGGAAGATTTGTATCATTAACAGAATCTTTAAGGATAATAGCGGTAATAAACTTTGTTTGACGTACTTGTTCTGGGTAAGCAATGCTATAATATTTTTCTTGTTCCTTTACATTTTCCTCTTTTGGCGCAAAAACCTCGTTCAATGTCATTTTTTCGGGAAAATCATGATTAAAGCCCGTTTCAACTAGGGTTTCTGGAAAAAGAGGTCTTACCAACACGGCTCCCTTTTTATTGACGATACTAATATCCCCACGAACTTTTTGGGACTCACCTGCTGGATGTAATAACCATTCAAACTTGCCTGTTTCATAGGCTTTTACATCATCAATGATTAATATAACTTTACCAATCCACAGAAAATGGCGGAAATTTCGAGCATAAATCCAAGAAGTAGGGCCTGTACCGTTGGACATTACATATTTAATATCTCCTGCATCTAACAATTCGGACATCTCACCACGCAGTGGCGCTCCGTGATATTGCTGCTCGGTTGGCTGATACTTACCATTGAAAGTCAACACGTTATGAGCAGGACTCTGAAAAAAATACGCAGGATATTCTTTAGAGGCGTACCAACTATGACCTGCATCTTTGATGACAAATTCTCCTTTATGCAACAACAAAAATGAATTTACATCGGCATGCGAGTGATTCCAAGTATGTCCAGATTTAACAGCCAACAAGGTCGAATTCTTTTTCCAAGAATCTCTCAGTGTGGCCCAGTCCATATCCTCATATAATTGGGACGTGGGAAGATTGGGCAATTCGGGTAACTTAGAAAAATCTGGGTGATATATCAATCCCATTGGAGCATTTTTGGCAAGTCCTTCACGGTGCTGCCCCGTTTCGATATGATTGAGATACCACAAAGCATTAGGATTTTGATACCCTAATGCCCACAGTAGTTTGACTGGTCGTTCGCCCACAATATTTTTATGGCTGTCACCAAAGGTCAAAGAATACATCATTCCATCGCGAGGATAACCTACATTCATAAAAAACGAGGGAATATTTTGAAGTAAAGGGATATCTGGTTGTTTTATTTTAGGTAAAACATTTTGAAATGCTAATCGAAACAAAAGGTACTCAGAAACACCAAAAGAAGCATAATTTACACTTTCGTACATTCCCCCATTGGCATCCCAAGTTTTGACTTTATGCTGTAATTGGTCGCCAGCAAAGCCAAACCATTCTTCGGCAGATGCGCTCAAATCTTTGAGCCATTGTGCAGACTCGGGTACTTCATCTTTGACAGAAAGTAGGGCTACTCCAGCCATATACACACACGAGGCCCACCAGTTATGCCCCATAGAGTTGAGGGTATGAATCCTTTTTTCAGGTAAAAACCACTCATCCAAGGCCGGACGAACCCCCATACGTACCAAACCTGAAACAATGGTCTTTTTCTCTTCTTTCGATAATTGGTCATAAATCCCTTCGAGTCCCATAGTCACTATCCAGCAATTCCCTGCCGTTTTCAAATCCGAAGCCCAAGCAGGTTGGCGCTTCAACATTTCGGGATTCGACCAAGTATTTCGGGTACAAAGTTTCAAAAGTTGCTCCTTTATTTTGTCGGCATAAACTTGGTCGCCAGTCATAAGGTAAGCCAAACTCAGATAATCAATTTTCTCCAAATCTGGTTTTTGAACTTGTAGCTTTGCTACAGCCAAAGCCTCTTCCCAATTTTTACGCACCTCCGCATCGGTTTCAATTCGCTTTTTTAAGAGCGTAATACGTTCTGGCGTGAAGAATAAATTTTGATGCTTTTGTGCCAGCGCCCCGACTTTAATCAATGCACTAAAAAGGAACATCAAAACAAGTTTTTTGTAAGAAATCATACCTTTTTTTCAGAAAAAATGTTTTTAAAACCCTATTATTTTTCTACTCTTATCCAATCAAAATCCACAAAACCAGCATCATTTATTACGTCTTCCCTTGTCGCAAAGAGTCCAAACTTAGCCCCTATCCAACGACCTACCTCAGCTTGAAACTTCTCTCCTACCTCAGTGAATTTTTGATTATCATGACTATAGCTAAACTGACACAAGCCACCTTCCTGTACTTTTACTCGAAAATAAATCGCCTGTTTGGGGTCTATTAAAATAATTTTTGTTTCCGTTTCAGGCTTATGATTATCAGCATCCTTACAAGTGGTGTATGTCAACCAAACCCCATCCTTAGCGGATTTTAAGGCAATATTAGCATAACTAAAACCCATGATTGCCAGTCCAACTTTTTCATTGATAAGACGCTCGTTGGGGGTAAATTGAAGCTTAGTAGTAACTGAAAAAGTAGGTGCTGGAAATTTTTGAAGTAATACATTGGGAGTCCACCAAAGGTTTTCGTTGGCGGGAATTTTATCAGAAAATAATCTCAACACTCCTTTGCTCGGATACATAAACGACCATGTAGGTTTAGGATTAGCGTTCCACTGCCATTGTAAACCCAAATCAAGCGTATTGAATTCATCCGAATCCTGGGGTGTTTCGATGATGGTAGGAAGAGAACTTTTAGGCTTTTTATATATCGTAACAGGTTCGCCTTTTCCGTCTTGGTCGGGGTCAATGCCGATAACTGGCCAATCATTCTTAAAGACCATTGGTTGCAGATGCACCACTCGCCCAAACACGCCTTTATCTTGAAAATGTAAAAACCAATCCTCGCCAGTTGGTGTGCTGAGCCAAGCCCCTTGATGTGGTCCATTAATAACAGTATTGCCCTGATCCATTACGATTTTTCTTTCATAAGGTCCATAAATATTTTTTGAACGAAACACCAACTGCCAACCCGTAGCTACCCCACCTGCTGGAGCAAACACGTAATAAAACCCTTTTCTCTTGTAGATTTTTGGCCCTTCCAAGGTTGGGTCAGTTTCGTGTCCATCTATGATAATCTTGCCTGCATCCAATACCTTTGTGCCATCGGAATTCAAGGATTTTAAAACCAGAAAACTTTTGATTCCTGCGCGACTTCCCGCAAATCCATGTATCAAATAAGCCTTTCCATCTTCATCCCAAAAAGGACATGGGTCAATCAACCCTTTGCCAGCTTCGACCAAAACTGGAGCCGACCACGGACCAGCAGGATTTTTGGCACGAACCACATATATACCAAAATCTGGGTCAGGAAAATAAATCAAAAATTCTCCTTTGTAGTAGCGAATTGCTGGTGCCCAAACACCCTTGCCATGCTGTGGCATGCTGAATACCTCGGTAGGACTTTGGAACATCAGGGCATTGCCAATAATTTTCCAATTGACTAAATCACTAGAACGTAAAATTGGTAGCCCAGGAATATTTTCGAAAGAAGAGGAAACTAAATAATAGTAATTTCCCACCCGAATGGCATCAGGGTCTGAGTAGTCAGCATGAAGGACTGGATTTTTGTATGTCCCATCTCCATTATCAGCCACCCAAGCCTTAGAAACAAAAGGAGTTTGTGCATTTATGGAGTATGTACAACACAATAGGCTCGTCAAAACAAAACTTTTGGCGAGGAGATAAGCTCGTTTTTTAGAAATCATACCTTTATTTAATCTACGAAAAAAGGTATCTATGATACCATGCCGTTTTAGAGAGGAGAACGAAATGTACCAGAGATACCCTTTTTGTACTATTTTTTTATTTTATATAACCTAAATGCAAAAACTGCAATAACCATATAGCAAATAATTGGCAGATAATACGCATTTGCAACATTCTGATTGGCTACTAAACCCATTAAAAGTGGGAAAAAAGCACCCCCTACCACACCCATAGAAATAAAGGATGCACCTTGCTGAGTATGCTCACCTAAACTTTTGAGACCCAAACTGAAAATAGTAGGAAACATAATGCTGAAAAAGAAATTAATCATCATCAAGGCACTGTATGAGACCCAGCCCCAAGCTTGTGCCACCACCAAACACGATAGAATACTTCCTGAAGCAAAAATTCCCAAGAGCTTGTTAGGTGCTATAAATTTCATTAAAAATGTACCTACAAAACGACCCAGCGCCATCATAGCCATGAAAATAATCATGTAATTGGCGGCTTGTTCGTCTGTAAAGCCCATTACCTCATGTCCATAATTGATAAAGAAAGACCATGTTCCGGCTTGGGCTGCAACATTGAAAAACTGTGCTATAACCGCCCAAACAAAATGGCTTTGTCTCCATAAGGGCTTATCTTGTAAGGTATTGTCTACGCTTGTTTCATGATGAGCAATCTCTAAATTGGGTACTTTAATGAATGAAAATAAAACAGCAATTACAGAAATCGCTATACCGATGGAAACATATAAGCTTTTTACAGAACCTAAGTCATTTCCCTCATTTCCGCCCGCTCTCAACAGAAAATAAGAACCAATGGCTGGCCCAATAATGGTTCCGACCGCATTGAATGATTGTGAAAAATTCAGGCGTTGGTCTGAGGTATCTTGCGAACCAAGAGAGGCCGCAAATGGATGCGCCACCGTTTCGAGTGTAGCCATTCCACAACCTAAAATAAATAAGGCTAAACGAAACATATCGAAAGATTCGGCATTGGCGGCTGGCACAAACAAGAATGTTCCTGTAGCAAACAAGGCTAAGCCAAACAATACGCCAGCTTTGTAGCCAAAACGTTTCATGAAAAGACCAGCTGGAATACTCATAATGGCATAAGCCCCAAAAACCGAGAGCTGAATTAATCCAGATTGAGCCTTACTAACATCTAAAACATTTTGAAAATGTTTATTCAACACATCGCTCATGGCGTGT
Source organism: Flectobacillus sp. (assembly GCF_049240685.1). Lineage (NCBI taxonomy): Bacteria > Pseudomonadati > Bacteroidota > Cytophagia > Cytophagales > Flectobacillaceae > Flectobacillus > Flectobacillus sp. The sequence continues at coordinate 26,503 of NZ_JBMLSD010000121.1, read as the reverse complement.
GCAACACCCCAAAGTAAAAACAAAGAGGTAACAAAAGCGAAAGTAATAAGATACTTTCGCTCTGTAAGAGAAGCCTTAATGTTGGACATGGATTACAAAAACTTTGGGCTTTAATCAGCCAGATATAGATTTTTTTTGGTTAAACTCTCTTCTTGTTGAACAAAACAAGTAAGGGTTTTTCAGGTATTTAAACCTTGTTTCAACACTATTTCAATACAGTTTTAAACTGTTTAAAAAAGGAGTCCGAGACTAAGTCTTGAACTAGTAAATTCAATTTTGTCCCGTAATAAGACCTAGAGCGCCTAACAAGGCGGCCTCCTCATTTAAAATAGCTTTTCTCAATTGTATGGGAGTTTGATAGGCTGAAAGTTGCTGAGAAAGATTGGGAAAAAACTTTTCAGAAGCATTGGCAATATTACCACCAATCACTACCACTTCGGGCGTAAACTGTTTGATAAAACCATGTACAAATGACGAGAGGTTTTGCCCAAAATCCTCAAACAATTCACGTACGGCCTCCTCAGAAGCGTATAATTGAACCAACTGCTTGACACCCTCCACCGACTTCTGGGTTTTGAGCTGATAGGTATTTACAAACCAACGTGTAGAGATATAGTCCTCTGCAACACCATCTAACATCTGGTAATTGATACCAAGCGCCATATCGCGTGCCTCATCATTTTGATAGATAGACGTACCCAAACCCGTTCCGAGCGTTATTCCCATACCACGTTGGAATCCTTTTCCCGCACCGAAACGCATTTCGCCAGCTAAAAAAGCCTCTGAGTCATTGCGAAAAACAATATTATGAGCGTTTATTCCTAGTCTTTCAGATAACTCCTCCTTGATATTTAGACCATACAAAGCCTCGTATTTGTTGACATTTTTCATCAGACAAATCCCTGTTAAATAATCGAAAGGACCGGGCATCGCAATCCCAATCTGACCATCCTCCGAGCCTCTTAAGGCTTCTTTAATGGTATTGGACCATGTACTCAGGATTTCCTCAGCACTTCCGTGGGGATGCACTTTGGCCCTGGTCAAGGTAGAAGCTATTACTGCTCCTTTTTGTAAATCAACTTGGGCGGCTGTAATATGTGAGCCTCCGATATCAACACCTATTTGTTTCATAATTCTACTTTTTCTCAAAACTATTTTTCTTCTTCAATCCAAATTGCATATCCCCCCGATGCCAATAAATCTATGTCCAATTTACTTGTACTATCTACGTTAATGGTTTTCATTCCTACTTTGGTGGCGGTATTTACACTTGCATCATCAAAGTAAAGATGTGCTTTATATCTTTTACCCGTAGTCAGAAAACTAAAGTCTAAACTTAGTTTACGAGCAAAATTATTGGTCATGCATCCCAAAAACCAATCATTTCCAGACTTCCGTGCAATGGTCACGTACTCTCCCATTTTACCATTTACAACTTTTGTTTCGTCCCAAGTAGTTGGGATTTTTCTCCAAAATTCTAACTCAGGTTCATCCTTGCTTTGTGAGGGCTTATCATACCAAAATAAAGTCTGAATAGGGCTATAATACACAGCAGCCATTGCCAACTGATGCGCATGAGTGGTTTTGATTCTGTTGGTATAATAACAAATCGTATAATCCGCAGCGCCTCCGATATATCTCGTAAATGCCAAAGTGACATTGTGTGTAGCATCTGGCATTTCTTCATTACCTCTGATGCCTTCGGCAGTCATAAGGTTGGGATAGGTACGCATCTCGCCAGTTGGTCGCCAATCATCGTGAATATTCACCATTAAATCATTAGCAGCACATTTTTTAATGGCCTCCTCCACCCAAGATGTCCAATGTTGAGAGCCCACTTGTACAAATCCAAATTTGATACCCTTGATGCCCCATTTTTTGTAAAGAGGAAAAATCTCATCAGCTTGTTTAACCAAGGATTGCAGATTGACATACAACCAAATACCCACACCTTTTTGCTTTCCATATTCTACCACCGCAGGCATATCTATTGGCGCCACCACTTTGGCGGCGTCAGTATCCCAAGTCAGGGCTGGGCCGTACCATTTCCAATCAAAAAGTATATACTGGAGATTATTTCTAGCAGCAAAATCAATTGCATCCTTAGCGCCTTGAGTAGTCAAAGTCATTTCACGAATGATTTTCCCTGGCTTAATCCATTCGGTTTTGGCAATCTTATTGGCAGGATTTAAGTTGAGAAGAATATCGTTATTTTCAAGTAATTGTCCTTCCGATTCTGCTACCATAATTACACGCCAAGGCGTGCCAAAATAAGTAATCGCATCTACCCCGCCGTACAAACTTGTTTGAATAGTATTCTTTTTGGTTTTGGATAAAGCAAATTTTCCTCTAGCATAATTCACCATTTCGGCTTCTGCCAAGCAGGCCCACAAACCGTTTGCTAGTCTTAAAGGCATGGGTCTTTCGCCCGAATCTATCCAATTTTTTAGAGGAAGTTCTTGATATTTACCTTGTGCCCACTGTGTATAAAATGCCGTCGTTCCTTCTGGCAAACTAAACTCCGTATTTTCTGCAGTAATTTGGTAATAGGAACCTTTAGGATTTTCTGGAAAAAAATAGCGTAAGGCTAAACCTTCGTTATACAACCTTACCTGAATATCCATTTTATAATCATGATTGCCCGCTTTTTGGAAAGAAAGCGTAGCAGCAGTATAGCGATTTTTGATGATAGAACGTTCGCCATACAAGGGTTTCCAAACAGAATCAACAGCAGCGGAACTCGCTTTTAGAAACTCCATATCTTCGCACCATTTGGTGGTTTTATCCACTTTCAATGCCATCGCTAGTTCAGACAAATGATTATCAAGCTGAATGTCAAGCTCTGACTCCAAAATGATAGGGGTATTTTGATAGGTAAGTGTATAAAAAATGGCTTTATGTCCCTTTTTATCTAACTTTTGATACAGCTGACAAAGCAATTTTCCATCAGGTGATTTGACGGTTTGAAGAGTTTGAGGAATAAGTCCTTTTTGGGCAAACACAAGGTTTTGCCACAAAAATACGCACAAGACAAGGGTAAGATTTCTGAGCATGATATTTAGTAATGTTTGTTTCAAGGAAGTAAAGAGAGTTTATCTGTTAACAGTTTAATTACTGGACAAAAAGAGAAAAGGTATTTAGACTTTTTCAATGAATGTTTAAAAACAGTTTAAAACTGTTAAAAAAATGAGTCCAAGACTAAGTCTTGAACTAGTATATTCAAATTTGTCCAGTAATCAGACTAGTAACAAATAACATTTTCCTACTTATGATTAAGTTAGTACGCAAAAAAATTTAGTTTTGGAGCTTTTAGCCTTCAGCATTGGGCATTCCGAAAAAATGTGTCTATTATTACTAAAAAACAATTTAACACTTCTTGACTAGTGCCTGTTGCTTTGTGCCTTCAACACAAAACTTAAATCTAATTTTGCAAGATTACTTAAAACTCATCCGTCTATTGGGCAAAACTATCCAATCCAAATAGGTGCAAAACAAAAATCCCAATAGACTAGATGAGTGGTTATATTCAGAGGTAAAGTGATAATTAAATGCCGTTTTGAGGCTTATCTCTTACAAAAGAGTTGGGTTATCTTTTGCGTTTGAGTAATTTTTTATACTTCAAAAGTGCCTCGATATAATAATAATCGCCATAAATGATAGAGGCATCCACTTCTCCATTAATCGGCCTATTGCCCGTAGAGTGTAATAGAAATGCATTATTTACCCCTCTACTTTGGTAGGTTATAGAGGATAAGCTTTCTACCATTTTTTTAGCTTTTGAAAGATAGAAGGCTTTTTTGGTTGGACTTTTTACATAACCTGCCAATTCGAACAAGGCGGATGCTGTTACGGCGGCCGCAGAAGCATCTCTGGTTGTGTTAGGAATTTCTGGTGTATCGAAGTCCCAGTATGGAATCAGTGTATTATCAGGTAGTTTTTTCAAATAGACGTCGGTCACTTTTTGTGCAAAATCTAAGAATTGAGGATTTTTGGTAAATCTGTAGCACATTGTAAATCCATAAATTGCCCATGATTGTCCTCTAGCCCACATCGTTTGATCAGAATAGCCCTGATGTGTCATTCCTTTAACTTTTTTTCCAGTCAAAGAATCATACAACACGACATGATACGATGTATAATCATCACGGAAATGATTTTTCATGGTAGTCAGCGCATGTTGTTCGGCTATCTTATAGAGATTTTTGTTTGTCCCATTTTTGGCTGCCCAAAACAAAAGCTCCAGATTTATCATGTTGTCGATAATGGTGTTATGTGCCCCAAACTTTTTTACTTCTCTTGGCCATGACAATATCGTTCCTACGTTGGGATTATATAAGGTAGCAAGCGTATCGGCTGTTGCTAAGATAACTTTCTTGTAATCAGGGTTATGGATCAATCTGTAACCATTGCCATAACTACAAAAAATCTGAAAACCCAAATCATGGTCGTATGCTTTTTCGTGAGATAGAGGTTTGAGTTGTTTGTCAAATCTCTCGGCTTGTGCCTTAAAAACTGATTTTTGAGTTCCTTCATACAAATACCAAAGGGAGCCCGACCAAAAGCCACTGCACCAATCCTTGTAATCCACAAGTCGCCAAGTAGTTTTATCCTTGTCGATACTTCGTGGAATATTATTTCCATGCCCATCAGCAGGTAATGATTGAATTGTTTTTAGGGCTTGTGTGGCGCAATAATCTATTTCTTTTTGAGGATTGAATTGTGCTTGTACCGTCCAAGCCAAGCAAAAACCCACACAGGTCGTCAATAGTTTTTTCATAAAAATTTAATTTGCTTAAAGGATTAAGCTTATATTTAAAAAAAGGGAATATCAGAATAGCCTTCGGCTATGGGCTTTTGGCTTTCTCTCTTACCCTTGACGCTTTTACTAACGAGTTCTCAACAAATTAATTCTAATTAGCGGTAGCGGCAACCCTTGCGGTTGCCCAACTCAATATAGCAACTGCAAGGGTTGCCACTACTGGAATTTTATTTTCCTACCTTAATGAAACCTTCAGCATTATATGGGATTTAGAAGGTGTAAAGTTCTTTTTTGTAAAAAAAAGGTATTTTCTTTAGTTCCGAAATCAGAAATCCCCATTAGCTGGAAATACTCCTTACCGTTCCAACTCAACATTCATTCTTCATTTAGGCATTTTAGACGACGAATCTCTTATGATAAGATGCGCTGGTAAAACTGTAGTCCTATGGGTGTACTCATTGGTATCCTGCATGTGTTGCAACAAATCATTAATCAATTGTTGAGACATTTCCTGAATAGGCTGAGCAATAGCCGAGATAGAAGGTTGGTGAATTCGGAAGAGGTCGTTGTCATCAAAAACCATCATTCCAAGTTCTACTCCTATTTTAATGCCTAAACGATTCAGTACTTCTATTCCAGTAATAGCTAGATAGTTGGTAGCAAAAAAGATAGCATCTATCTGTTTATCGGATGTGAGCATATTTTCTATTTCGACCATAATCAAATGCTCCTTTGCAGCACGATAATCCACTTTTTTAACAATTGAAGTTAGCCGATTTTCATAAATAGCTCTCTCATAGCCCAACAAACGATCTATCATTTGTGGCTGAACCGAATCGAGGGTAATAAAAGCAATATTTTTGTAGTCTTGAGAAATCAAATATTTAGCAGCTTGATAGGAGCTCTCAAAATTGTTCATTCCTACATAACTGATATTCAAATCATTACAATTTCTATCAAACAAAACTACTGGTAATTTACTATCAATCAGCTGTTTAATTTCTTTATCAATGCCCTCGGTTGGAGTAATGATATACCCGTCCACATTTCTTTCTCGAAAAGTTTCGATAAGTTCCTTTGCCTTCTTAGGGTCATTTTTGGTACTACTGTAAATTATTTTGTACCCATTTTCGTAGGCTATATTTTCGATATGTCCTGCCACGCTAGCAAAAAATGGGTCGGCAATATCTTCCACAATCAAGCCTATTACATTGGTTTTGCCTGTACGGAGGCTTTTGGCCAAATGATTCGGTCTGAAATTATTTTCCTCAATAAACGCTGTTACTTTTTTAGTTAATTCAGGACTAATTCGTTTTTCTTTGGCTTTGCCATTAAGAATGTATGACACCGTAGCCGTAGAGATTTGAAGTGCACTTGCAACTTCTTTGATAGACATTTTTTTCATCTACAAACACAATCGTTTAAGTTTTTCGGGAAGTAGCATACAAGTTAAACGATTATTCTCATATAAAATCCTAGTTTTTGAAAAAAACTGCATCTATCTTTCAGTCCTTACTTTTACTCTATCCTCAAAATATTATGGAATTAATAATGTAACTTATACCCTAAGTACAATTTTTGTGTTGTCGACAATTAAAAGATGCCCATTTTTACTTTTGATACTCTTTTTTGTAGAAAAATATGTAAAAAAAGTTTTTTTCGGCAAAACATAAGCACGTAAGCATGCTAGCGAGAGGTTTAGCAAGCGAGTAAAAAATTAGAGAGCCTCAAAAAGACTCTCTAATTCATAAAAACCTGATCTATTTTTGAAGGATTAGCTTCACAGATGGCATATTTCCTAATTGGACAAAGTACACACCTGTGATTAACTGGTCTGGTAAATCGAGTTCTATCGTTCTCGACTCACCTGCCTCTGCTATCTTCTCGATTATAAGCATTCCCGCGCCGTTATATACTCGAATTGGCATAGCTTTTTCTAACTTTGAATCATTTTTCAGAGATAGTTTAACATTACTCTGCGAAGATGGATTTGGATAAACACTGTACTGAATCAGTTGTGTATCTCTTATCAAATTATCTGATATAGCATTATTAGACAAGGTATTAGGTTCTGAACCGAATAGTAAATTCCCTTGATAATACACTGAAATATTGGCATTTAACGATAAGGCATTTCCATTGACATTCATATACGAATAGTCATCATTTTGGTTGAAATTACTCCAATCGGTTTTTGCAATTCTAAAATTGATATTTCCTGAATTTGATAAAGGATAAAGAATACCAGCTGTGGTATTAAATCCAAGATCAAAATAGGAGTCTGCTCCTTGCTTATTTGAGACACTTCCAAAAGTTCCAGTTACCTGAGCATTTCCGAGTTGGACATAATCAAAAAAAGCATTCAGGTTGGCGCTTCCATCTTTTGTAAACCAATAGCGAATCTTCACATCCTTATAGTTTACAGGAAGATTTCCCTCGTTGTTGAGGGTCAAAAATGTACTGATGGTATTTGAATTAGGTTGAGATTTTGAGTTAGCATATACTTTCAATACCTGATTGATAGGTACCGAGGCAGGTTCTTGTCCCCAAATAAGTTTCCCATTTCTATATACCGTAATATTGTTGACAAAAATAGCGGTATTGGTATTAGTCCAGGAATAATCATTTTGTTCGTTCAAATCTGACCAGTTGGTATTGGCAAATCTTGATTGAATAATTCCAGAGTTAGCGTTTGCCCCCAGATTACCTGCTGCAGTCAAAAAGCTATATTCTACATATCCTAAGGCATTATTTCTTGGATTCAGTAGGTTGTTATAACTCATTTTTACATTGGAATTACCCAAGGCTGCATAGTCAATCCAAGTATTGATACCTGTATAGTTTTCTGGGGTAAACCAGTATTTCACCGTCAATTCGTTGTAAGGAATAGCCTGATTGCTTTCGTTTACCAGCGTCAAAAATGGTTTGATGTGGTTATTGGTGGCACTATTATCTCCATTTTGATATCTTACTTTGACAGAACTCAAAACTGAAAAACTTCGGGAAACCTCAGTCGCTGGATTATAATTTTCGTTTCCAAGCTGAGAGGCCGTAATTTGAACAGAACCAACTCCCACCAATTTGATTTGCCCATTAGCTATTTTAGCTACAGTGGTATCCGAGCTTACCAACGAGATATTCAAGCCTGCGTTTGAAGAAACCACTGGCGTAAAGTCGGCTTCGTGGATATACTTATTGGTTATTGCTTCAAAAGTAATTGTTTGGTCAAGCTTTTTAATTTCTACATTGGCCACATCACTCACTGGAGAAACACAACCATTTAGTTCACAAGTAGCTGTATATGAATAAGAGCCTACACCTGAAATGGTGAGTGAGTTTCCTGTTACATTATTGGACCAACGAACAGTGCCCTCGCATCCAGTGGCGCTTAAGGTAACCGTATTTGGCATAAAATAAACCCCAGCACCTGAAATACTCGGGGATGTCAATGAAGGACCAACTTCTACTTGCAAAGTATCTGAATTTTCTCCATCCGCTAGGGCGTAAATGACATTATGTACGCCTGCGCTTAAAGCAGAAGGATCAAATACACTTACAGAATTGCCATCTACGGTAAAGGTTCCACCTGAAGGAGTTCCAGAAAGGGTTACAGAAGGGGCATTTTTGCAATAAAAATTACTTAGATTATTTATGCTAACGGGAACGTAATATCTATTACTTAAAACAAAACTAGATAAAGTGGATACATTATCGAAAGATACTCCGAAAGCATTACTTTGCTCTGCCTGTGGAGTGTTAGAAGCGATTTTTTCCCAGACATTTGTAGCCGAATTAAAACGAATAAGTTTCAATGCTTGACTGGTACTTGCGGCAGCATTCAAATCGGAAGTATTGAACCCAAACTTTAAAGAAGTGCTTACCTCGTTAGCTGTTTTCAAACTCCAAGTACGATTCACGGCTTTTTCGGTGGTCTGACTTGGCAATCCGCTCGGTGCAAAGCCTGTTTGAACTTTCGTTTCTACAACAGTTGAAGCACTTGGCGAAATTATTACAGGATTATAATTGGTATTAGAAACACCCACCCAAAGTGGAGTTGCCACTCCTGAACTGATGGCTTGTTTGTAGATAGCATTGGGAGCCATCGTAAACCATGACAGACCAGAGCCATTTGTGGTATGACCATTTGCACTTACAGGCGCTGTGCTCAAGTTTAAAGGAGCTGTTGAAGCATCGATAATTCCCCCGTCGGCGACGTTGACAAAAATATTTTGGGTAGCCGTATTTTTTGCCATTCTAACATTAGAGCCAAGTTTGAGCATACCTTGGTTACCTACATTAATAGTAATGGTTTGAACTGCCGAAGGATTAGACGCACTCGTATTGGAATAAACTACAAAATGTGCTTTACTCACATCCAGTGTTCCCAAAATATTATAGGTCATATTGCCATAATTTTGAGTTCCTCCCAATCTCAAAGCTGCCGTAGAATTATTCTCAGTTGCATTGGTAGGAGAATGAAAAGAGCCATTGGGATTAGAAATTCTCACGGTTTTTCCAGCATTAATCGTCAAGGTTTTATTAGAAGTACCTGCTAAAAGAGAAAATGTATTTATCCCACTCGACTGCACGCTATTGTTGCCAAAATTCATATCTATGTCAAAAATGATATTTTGGATATTGTTTCCAGTGGGTTGAAAACGAGCAATATTCACGATACCAGTCCCAGTTACCGTTGGCGAACCGCTACCGCCAAGAAAAAGTCTGATACCCTCTCCTACGGTACTATTACCCGTTGAAGTACCTCCCAAGGTTCCGTCCACTCGTACTACAGCGTCTGTTCCATTTACTGTCAAGCTAAATACCGAACCACCAGGAGCTGTTGAAGATTTATAAATCCCAGAACTTTGGATAGAGAAATTTTTCGCCACGGTTAAATTACTCGAGGCGGTCCAAGTCCCCCCTACAAAGACATCGCCATTGGCAGTGATTGCCCCAGTATGCGTCATGGCCCCATCCATAATAATGTTATTTGCCACTGTAAGTGCAACTGTCTCGGTAAGTGTAGCTTGCGGATTTACGGTCAAACTTTTACACGAACCTGCTACTGAAGATAAGGTCACAGTATGTCCTGCTAGAATATGAACATTCGTATTGGCATTTGGAGCAATAGTAGTTGAGCTTGCGACACCGCCGTTCCCGTCAGAGACATTCCAAGTGCCACCATTCCAATTCATATTGCCCGAAGAAAGGTAATCTCCAGCAGCAATTCCCGTCACCAATAGGGTACGACTCACACTTTGAGCGGCAGCAAAATCATCATTTCCTGCTTGTGACGCTGTAATTAGGCAAGAACCCACGCCAACAATTTGAACAAGTCCGTTCACGATATTTGCAACCGAAGTATTCGAACTAGTGTAGGTAATAGGCAAACCTGAACTTGCGCTAGCTCCAGGATTAAAATTTGCGGAACCAAATGATTTTGTCGCAATCGCAGGAAAAGTAATCGTTTGAGTTGGTAGCGCACCAAGGTATTCTACCACGACATTATCTAATTTGAAAGCATGAGAAGTACCGATAATTTTTATTCTCATGCTCTGTACGCCTGCATGCAGACTTACCTGAGGAGCAATCGTAATAGTTTGCCAATCAGTATTTCCATTGAGAGGTATTTCAAATTCTCCAGTCTTATCCGTTCCATCAAATTCAATTTTAATTTTTCCTCCTGCCGAAAGCACTAAAGCATTGATATTAAGCTTAAATCGTCCTGCTGTTGGAACATTCACGGTATAATTCATCCATTCTCCTACCTCCAATGAAGTTAAATGGTAGCCTCCATTTCCGCGACTTTCGATATCAACGGCTTCGTTGGGACGGTATTGCCCGCCAACATTCGAGTTACTTAAATCATAATAAGTCTTCTGCTGACCATCAATAGGGATATAATCAAAGTTTTCGGCTTCGATAGTAGTAGGCAAACTAGGGATAGAAAAAACAGGTTTGCCATTCACAAAGTAACAAGCATCGCCAGGCGAAAGGGATGTTCTGTGAAAAGTCAATCCACCCCAACCTGGATAATCTACTTCAAAACCTTGGCTTTCGACCCCCAACTCCTGCGTAGAAATATCATAGGCTCGTTGAGTCCATTTGTATTTATCAGAACTTAAACCAAGCCTGTCACGGTAATGACCCAATACCAATTCTGTGATTGGAGCACGATCGAATTTAAAGCCAGTTGCTCGAGTAGTTGCTGTTTTTCCTTCATTCAAAGGATTCATTCTCAACGACTGCCATCTACCCGATCTATCTCGACGACTAATAAACTCCCCTGATTCTACGGTTGGTTCCCAAGGAGTGGCCTGATCAGGATAAGGATAATTTAGCGACACATTATAACGGTAACTATATTCCATACCTTTTAGTAATCGGTTATCAAGAAAACCATAGATATCGTCTCCCTGATTCCAAGCCATTTCACAAATAGTCAAAATATTTCCAACTCCGTTTAAAGAGTGAGTTTGATCTCTTGCACTTTCTTGACACTGACCATTTTCCCAAACGTAATTTTGAATCAATTCATTATATCCATAATCAGGAACAGAATTATCAAAACCATTCAAAGTATATACTTCCTGATACTCGTTTGATGCACTTGTCGGGGTAGTACTGTTGATGGGCGGTCCAGCGGGATAAGGCAGGTCGTCTGAACGGTGTGGTAAGCCTTTTAGGTATCTGATAGCTCGTTCATACATCACGCGATTATCGAGGAAAATCCCCATGGCAGCAACACCTCTCATCCCAAAGATTCCTTGGTTGCCGTGTCTACCAGCATCGCCATTATACATAAACCAATAAAAAGTAACTTCTTCGCTATTAATCTGGGCAGTTGGTTCGACAGTAGAGGAATACCCGGGGTACACTAGCATAGAATTAAATCTTTGGAGGTCGGCAGAATTCCACCCAGCATAGGTATGCTTGATAATCTCGGCGCCTTCCAATAGTTTCCAGATTACACGACCAGCATCTAGGCTCCTAGTCCCTCCAGTCTTGATTCTTTGCAAATTTGACCAAGCGTTGAAAATCTCCACAGCCTTTTTGGCATGACGTTCATCGCCAGTAACATACCACATAAGGGCATTACAATAAGCTGCCAATCCATCGTATTTAATGTCATCATAATTATAACCTGTCATCGACGAGACGGTTGCCAAGGTAGTACTTCCATTACCTCTAACGGCATAGCTATAACTGGCATAAGGACTTAGAGAAAGGGATTTAAAGGAAGATTTCCACGGTTCAACCCCAGCGGCTACCATGGCCTTCATTCTATCCAAATCTGATTTTTTGTGAGAAATACCTGGATGAACAAAGGTTTGTGCCTGAATATGACCATAAGGTATCAATCCTACAACTATTAGAAAAAATAGTCGCAGTTGCCACGTTAAATTAGTTTTCATGTCAACGTTTAGTAAATGTTAGAAAGTCAAATTTCGAGGATTTAAAGAGAAGTGTAGGGTT
>NZ_JBMLSD010000121.1:0-14168 GCF_049240685.1 Flectobacillus sp. | reverse complement strand
TTAGGAATAACGTATAGGGTCTTACTTTGTACCCTATACGTCATCCAATAAATTAAGATTACCATCCTGCATTTTGTTTCAAATTCGGATTTAGCTGAATTTGTTGTGATGGAATTGGTAGAAGGTAGTTACGCTCTTGCCATCTTCTGCCTGTTTCGATTCGGTAGATACCATTCGAAATGTTGTTTCTAATACCCGTCCAATAAGTTTCGTAGGCTGTACCCGTCCATTGAATCCCTTGAATATCCATCGGCAGCTCCGTTTCAGCGGTTTTCCAACGAATCAAATCATCTCTTCTAAAGCCTTCAAAATACAATTCGATATTTCTTTCACGACGAATTTCTGCACGCATATCCAAGCCATTTGCCGAAACGAATGCATTGCTTAACCTTGGCATCGTCTTGTTTACACGATTTCTTACCAGATTCAATGAACGATTTAAGTCGACATCCGAAATAGAACCATTTCTTTCATACACCGCCTCAGCATAGTTCAAAAGTACCTCAGCATAACGAATTACAGGGAAATCATACCCTTCTTGGTTATCGTCTAAACGTCTTTCGGTAGCCCATTTCTGATTGGCATAACCTGAGTTGGAGTTAGATCTATGTCTGCCTCTTGAACCAGCAATATCGGTAGCATCACCTCTCCAAGTTACCCGTGCACCTGGGTTTTCGTTATCCCAATAATAATTCCCATCCATCATCAGGTTGAAGCGCATACGATTGTCTCGGTTTTGGAACTCAGAAGTTGTTGTTGAAAACCCTTTAAATAAAGGTGACTTATCAATGGGTAAACCATCCTGACAAAGATATTGAGTAGCAAACTTGCGTGTCACCCAATAGATATTGTTGAGCGTCGAATGGGTAATGTTTAACCTAATTTGGCGACTAGCAAAATCATATCTGTTCGCCAAAATATATTCTTTGTTGGCAGCCTTGGTAATATTGGCTGGGTTAGACTGCTGATTTTCCAAGATAAACATATATTTCTGTGCCGAATCACCCAAGGCCGTTGGGGCGAACAATTCATACAAAGCGCTTTTCATTACCTCGTCATTACTCGAGATAGATTTGTCAAGCAATGTATTGGCACGGGCAGTATTGCCTCTAAATTTTTGCCAAGTACCTTCATATAAGGTAACTCTACCCAAAAAAGCCTGTGCTGCACCTTTACTTACTCTACCTTTATCAGCTGATGCAATAGCAGATTCCAATGGTAAATCTGTAATGGCTGATTCGATATCTTGAATAATAAAATTAACAATTTCTTCTCTAGAATTTTGAGGAGAGCTTAGCTCGCTCGAAGTGGTTGTTAATGTTTTAGTAATCAATGGTACCTCTCCGTACTGTTGCAATAAGTCAAAGTACGTATAAGCTCTAAAAAACTTTGCCTCGGCTACAAACTGCTTAATATCATTTGGTTGTGCATACGTACTTGCTTTTTCGATTAAGTAATTAGTTGCACGAATTCTTGAATAGGCACTATTCCAGTTACCATCAGACAGCGGAATAGTGTTGGTACCATTACTAAAAGCATTTCCGCCCGACACAAAAACGAAGTCGGCTCGACGGTCAGCGTGAGGTGAATCGTTTAGGATATCCGAGAAGCTACGCAAGTAGGTATAAAATTCGTTGGCAGCCAGTTTGAACTGATCGGAAGTTTTCCAATAATCGGCATCCGAAATTTCATTGATAGGCTTTAAATCCACCAAGTCATTACAACTGGCCGTAGTAAACAAAAGTCCAACTAAAGCCGCTTTTATATATATCTTATTGATTTTCATAATCTTAATTCATTTATTTTTCCTAAATCCTCTTACTAAAAAGTTAAGTTTACCCCAAATGTGAAATAACGATAAAATGGAAAGCGTTGGCTCGTGGTACTTACGTTGAGGTTGTTTGAATCTCCTGCATTTGATACAGTTCGAGGAGCCTCTGGGTCCCATCCATTACGAATTTTAGAAAATTCATACAAATCATTGCCTGAGAAATATACCCTTAAGCGCTCTATTTTGGCTTTTTGCGTAATTGATTTAGGAATAGTGTACCCTACTACAAGGTTTTTCAAACGTAGGTATGAACCATCCTCAGCCACCCAATCAGATGGAAAATAGTTATAGTTATTGATGGTACCTGTTGACGAAATACGTGGTAAAATGGCATTGGTTCTTTCTGCTGTCCACCACTGATCTAGGAAAGCTGCGTTTTGGGCTTGGAAAATTACCGCCGCAGGGATGCGCCAGTTTCCATCGCGCACAATCGTACGTTTGCCCACACCTTGCAAGATAAAGCTGAAATCAAATCCCTTAAATTGTAGACCTCCATTTACCGAGTATGAATAACGTGGATTATCAGTCCCAAGATAAACTGCATCTTCTGGGAAAGTAATTTTTCCATCGCCATTTACGTCTTTAAACATGTTGTCTCCAAGTGCCAAACGGCTATTGGCTTGGGCCGTAGCCACTCCAGAAGGCATACCAATGTTGTTTCCAGTAATATATTTGCGATAACTATCGAGTTGTTCTTGTGTTTGAATTCTACCATCGTAAACCAAACCAAAATAGGAGTTGATAGGGTATCCTTCCACCGCAGAATTGAATCCACGGTTGGCACTACTGATAAGGTTTTGTCCACCAAAATTGACTAATTTATTTTGGCTGTCCGAAATATTAAAGCCCAAATTGTAGGTAAGCTCACCAACCTTATCTCTCCAATTCATTGAGAAATCCCATCCCCAAACACTCAAGTCACCATTGTTCCCTGTTGGTGCACTCGCTCCCATCACAGCCGAATAGGTACGACTCAACAACATATTACCATTGCGTTTCCAGAAATAATCAAAAGACCCTGACAAACGTCTTTTCAAAATACCAAAATCCAAACCTATGTTTTCAGTTTCTAGTTTTTCCCATGTACGGTCATAAGCTACCAAAGTACCCGTTGGCGACACACGAACTACTGGACTAGTACCCAAAATTGGATAACTGGCATCGGTTGAACTAGTAGAATACGCAAGATTCAAGAATTGGATATAATCATAATTACTAATACCACTCTGATTACCCATCACGCCATAAGAAGCTCTTAATTTTAACTCATCAAAAATATTCAAATCTTTGATAAATTCCTCTTGCCCTAAACGCCATCCTCCTGAAACACCATAAAACAATTTCCATCGATCTTGCGCTCTAAACTTTGATGAACCATCGTATCTTGCATTGGCTTCTACAAAATATTTATCGTTAAAATTGTAGTTAAATCGAGCAAAATAACCCGCCAAGGCTGTATGCGTTTGACTTTCTGTTACAGTTTTGGAAGTAGGGTCACCAACACTCAGAGATAGTGAAGGAGGAACATTTGCTAAGACATCAAAAGTTTTTGCTAAATAAATATTTCGTTGATACAATTCATACTGAGCACCTAAAACTGCCTTAATTGTCTGATTTTGAGCAATTTCTTTTTCATACTCCAAATATCCGTTTAAGTTGTAATTATTTTCCAAACGCGTTGAACGTTGGTAGTAACTTCTAGTTGGTAAATTCGAAATCAGTACATTTCCTGTATAATCATACCACCCAATCGAATTACCCAATGTACGAATATCAGTATTTAGTTGATAAAAACCTGCATAACCAACAGCCCTCAGATTGGAATTAAAAGCATAAGTCAAATTTACATTCGAGTTCAATCGGTTGTTGTATTCCTTGTTATCCCCACCCTGAATGGCAATTTGATTTACAGAAGCATTTCCAAGTCCAGAACCCCAAACATAAGGTCTACCAGTCAAACCCAAACCGCTTAATGGTTTGCCGGGCTGATTACCATTGTTCAAAACATCACCAAGATAGGTTGGCTGAACAATATTCTGAATTTCGTAAGAAATATTCGTTTCTAACTTTAATTTTTTAGAAAATTGATAATCATGAGTAAATCGTGCGTTGTATCTATCAGAGTAGTTATTTCCTACTTGTAGTAAGCTTCCATCTTTTAAATAGCCTAGAGAAATTCGGTATCCAGATTTTTCAGAAGAACCTGATATACTCAATTGGTGCTCGGTGGAGGTAGCTGAGCCCCAAAGCATATCTTGTTCTGTTCCGGGGAAAAATGTAAAATCTTTAACATCTCCAAACAAGGAGGCACCATTCGCACTCATAGCATCGTACTCTGCTTTTGTCATCCACTGTTTTCCTGCGGCTAAGGCTTTTTCGGCTACCGAACCATAATTAAACCATATATCTGTCACAGGAAAGCCATCAGTAGCACGAGCTTCTTTTACCAATGGCGCCCAACCTTTGATATCTACTAATTTTGGTAGCAAACCTACTTTTTTGATAGAAGTCGAACCATTATAATCAATTACAACCTTCCCTGATTTTCCTCGTTTTGTGGTAATCAATACTACCCCTCCAGCAGCACGTGAACCGTATATCGCCGCTGAACCGTCTTTCAAGAAGGAAATATTTTCAATATCGTTTGGGTTAAATGAATTTAATGCCCCTACCGAAGGAACTGGCACTCCGTCTACGATTACCAAGGGTTCGGTAGAGTTGACAGAGGCAGCACCACGGATTTGAAAATTCCAGCCCTCACGACCCGATTGTGCTGAGTTACGCGTTACAGTCACGCCTGCCACCTGACCTTGCAATGCCGCCAAAGGGCTTGATACGGGACCACGATCTTTGAAGGTTGCTGCCGAAACCGTCGCAACTGAACCTGTCAAAGTAGCCTTTTTGGCGGTACCATAACCTACCACAACAACTTCGTTTAGTGATTTAACGTCAGATTCCAAAGTAACGTTAACAAGTACACGTTTTGAAACATTTACCTCCTTTTTGTTAAAACCCACAGATGATATTATCAAGGTAGCTGTCTCGGCCACTACAAGGCTATATTCTCCTTTTTCGTCGGTGGTAGTTCCTTTGGTAGTGCCTTTGATAATGATACTGGCTCCCGGTATTGCCTGACCATTTTCGTCAGTTACTTTACCTTTTATGGTTTGATCACCCAAAATAGTTAGGGTATTGATACGAGTTTCCAAATTAGAAATGGTAGCCAACATCATATTCTTTTTCAAGATAATTTTGTTACCAACCATCTCATAATCAACCCTTAAAGGTTTAAGCAAACGGTTTAAAACAAGATCCAAGGACTCGTTTTTAGCCGAAATTGTAGCAGTAGAATTAGCCGAGAAAATTTGAGGATTGTACAAAAAGCGTACGTCCGACAACTTCTCCAATTTATGTAAAATACTCTCAACTGACTGATTATTGCTTTGAACACTGAGTTTCTGATTGAGTACACTTTGAGCCACGCCTTCACGCGCCTCGGCCACAGTTGTACAGATAATCGCAATAAGCACCTGATAGAAACTTATCCGCATGACTTTTAGGATTGTTTTTTGAAATAGTACTTTGTTTTTCATACTTTTGTTTGATTTGTCGTTTCGAATCGGCAAACACTCCCCCAGCACACTTTTTAGTGTGAATCGTCATTGCCAAAGAAGATAGGGAGTCTTGAAGCGAGGGTGCGGGAACACCTTCGCTTCTTTTTTTGGCTAAAAGCCGAGTTTTTTACATAATAATAAGGTTTACTTTTATGAAAAATAAAAAATAATTTAACGTTTAATAACAACCGTTAGAGTAAATCACAATTTGCGCATCGACTTGTTCATATTTAGCATCAAGCGTTTTACAAATGAGGTTGAGTTTCTCAAAAAGCGGTTCGTCATCCAGTGAGGCTGTCAAATAACAGTTTTTCATCACTTCAGCATCATACACTATATTGATGCCGTAGGCTTTTTCTAAGGCTTTAAATACCTCTGAAATTGGCACATTATTAAATTCGAACACCTGATTTTGGATAGGTACCTTCAACAGGTTCGGTGAGTCTACTAAACTTCTAACCATTCTTTTGTCGGTTTCATCAAACACCACTTGTTGATTTGGTGTAAGTACTAATCCTTCTAATTTTTTGTGGTTGGTATGTTCATCCAAATTACTTTCTGTATTTTCGAAAACTGATACCTTACCAGTTTTGACAACCACTTTTACCGTTTTATCAGCCTCATTTGCTTGAATCAAAAAACTCGTTCCCAGCACTTTCGTGACTAATTTGTCAGCAAAAACAAAAAATGGCCTTGATGGATTTTTAGCAACCTCAAAAAATGCCTCCCCTATTAGAATGACCTTTCTTTGTTCTTTTTCAAATTTTTCTGGATATAAGATTTTACTGTTTTTCTGTAAAATTATCGTACTACCATCCTCCAAATTTACCGTCATTTGCTGCTCGGTTGTATTCTCCTTCGTAATCCATTTTAGGGTAGTACCTTGAGCCAAGGCAATACGGTTTTCAATTTGTTGAGAGGCCTCACGACTTCGATTTAGCCAGAAAAATCCAACAACAAGCAACAGAGAAGCAGCTGCATAAAAAAATTTAGGCCAAGGCCAGCGAAATACTTTCTGCTGAGCTTCCGATTCATCCAATTGTGCATTAAGTCTCTCCAATTCGAAGTTTACCTCCGTATCGCCTACATTTTCAAAGGCTTTATATATCGACAACAAAATACCTTTACTTTCCAATATATCGGCTCTTTTGTCTGTATTCAGCAACATCCATTGTTCCCAAAAGGCGGCATCGTCTTCCGAGTTTTCTAAAACCCATGCACGGAAAGATTCATCCGAAATAAAATCTATTGGCCTATATTGTCTATAATCTTGCATAGGAATTATTGCACTTTTTCTATTATTCAAACAAAAGATGTAATAATACTCTTGTCATACTCTTTTTTTGAAAACTTTTTTTAAATAAAAATTAAACAGCTTCCCAGTAAACAAATATAGCCTATTCGAAAGACTTAAACTTTATATTAAACGATTAACCTCAGACAGATTTTTTTAAAAATAAAACTCTCAGGTAGTTCATTTTAAAAAATGGGAAAAGTTTTTTCACAAAAATATTTCATTAAATATTTTTTTTGTTACATTTGCTTAATCAATTAAGCAATCTTATGGTAAAGTCGTCCTCCTTATCGAAAAATAACGAATTGTATGTGTCGCTCTGGGAACAGGCACAACTCGGTGATAGAACAGCGTATAGTCAGCTTTGTGAAGCGCATTATCGACTTCTGTTTAACTACGCCACAAACTTTACCAATGATAAGGAAGCGATTAAAGATGCCATTCAAGATTTGTTTTTACAACTTTGGGAAAAAAGATCTACTATTGGTACCATCAATGTCATGAGTATCTATTTGATAAGAGCAGTTAGAAATAATTTACTTTATCAGATGCGAAAAAACAAGTGGCAGGAATTTAGCATGGATGTCGACTCGGAGGAAGTCAATATTGCAGACGAAACCAATATTGAAGATCAATGGATTTCGACTGAAATCTATTCTCAGAACGAGCAGCGTGTCAGAAAAGCCCTTGAGCTATTGCCCAAACGCCAGAGAGAAGTACTTTTTCTAAAATTTTATCAAGGACTTAGTCACGATGAAATAGCTGATTTGATGAATATTAACAAACAATCAGTGTCTAATCATCTTCAAAAATCGATGAATACCTTGAGAACGCTCTTCCCAAACCACTGGGAAATTTGGATTGCTACTTACTTTATTCATTTAAAAATGAATCTATAATCCTTTCTAAAAAAAGTATGCTCCAAGAAACTCTTGGAGCATAGCTTGACTTTTCATTATCTATCCAAAATAATTAATACACTGTCTTAGTTAGGAATGAGGAATTATGAGTTGTGAATTTTGAGTATAAATAGCTATCAATATTTTATACTAAAATCAGATTTCCCAATTCAAAATCTCTATTCCTCAATTGTAGGCCTCAAAACTCTTATTTTACTTATATTTTACAGGTCTTTACTAATTCTGAAATAATCAAAATCGGCAATGCCTCCTATTTCTTTTGTAGCATAATAGAACAAGCCAAATCGATAACCCATAAAATGTGGTAAAGTATACTTCATTTTGAGAGGCTCGCCTATCTTTATCCAATTTTTACCATCAAAACTATAGAAGAATTCTGCGGTATCCTTCAAGTCTGTGAAGTCACAAGAAGCTTTTAAATATACCTGATGCTGCATGATAGCTACATTTTCAATTTCAACGGGCTTTCCACTATTGGCACTAATCATCACGATTGACTTTTTACCATTTTTTACTTGAACTCCTACTTGTCCAAATAATTTTTGCAAAAGACTCAATCCAGCAAAATCACCTTCTTTCATTTTTGAGACATCCAATAAAGTGACGCCAGAGCACGTTGGGCCAAAGGTTCTTTGAGTTAATGTATTCCTTGCCAATAAATACGAAGTATCTATGCGAGCAGTTTTAAAACGAAGAAAGCCTTTCCGTTCAGTCAAACTCCATAGTTTATGGTCAGGATTGTGGTTCCATTGCCAGACTAAAGGAAGAGAGGCCTCTCCGTTTTTACGAGTAAATTCATCTGAACTCACCAAATGTGGAATCAATCCAGTACTTGCAGGCAAATCGAGAGTATTAGGAACTTTGCCATTTTCACCGAATACTGGCCAGCCATTTTCCCATGTTACAGGCACCAAATAAGGGATTCGACCAACTGCACCATAATCCCTGAATAAATAAGAAAACCATTTTCCATCTGGTGTGTCAATCAAGCCTCCTTGTGCAACGCCTTTGTCTTGAAATGCCACTTTCCCTTCCCAAGGGCCAGTCAACTTATCTGCCCTATGCACTACTACGGTTCTCATACCACCTTTTGGCCAAGCAATATTAAACAAATAGTATTTCCCATTTACTTTAAATAACTGCGAACCCTCCGAGGGCAAGCCTATTGTGCCCGCAGGTGCACTAGCATTTTCTATCAAAACCTGTGAAACCGCACCATCCTTTACTCCAGAGGCATCACTTTTAAGTTCGATAATGTGTAATTTTCCCCCTCCGTAAACTAAATAGACTTTATCATCATCAAAAAATAAGGTATGATCATGGAATGATGGAGAAAAAGTATGTACTTTCCAAGGGCCTTTTTCTATGTTCTTTGTAGTAAAAACGTAGGTTTTATTGGTCGTTTGAGCAAAGGTCGTTAGGTAATATGTCCCTTTGTGAAAACGTAAACTACTTGCCCACGAACCTCGGCCATAGGTACTTTTGCCATTGAGAAGATTAAGTTCATCTATCGACCCCAAGGTATCAATAGGATAACCCACTAGTTGCCAATTCACCAAATCCTTAGATTTCATTATTGGCACGTTTGGTACCATGTGCATGGTAGTACTACTCATGTAATAGGTATCGCCCACCCGAATCATCGACATGTCGGGCACATCGGCAAAAATGATGGGATTGTGAGCTTTTCGGCTTTGAGCTACAGCCCAAAGACCAGTAAATAGGAATAAAGAGGTAAGAATTTTTTTAAACATAATTCGTCTTTACAATGTGTCAAATTGACACTTTTAGAGGTAAAATAAAAGGCAAGTCAATTAGGACTTGCTTTAAAAATGGTAATAAGACAAATTTAGCCATCGATTTAAGATAAACCAAACATTTTTAAATATTATTATTCATATATTTAATTATCTTATTGTTTGATTTTAAAAAAGCGTTAGGTAGATATTCATAAAACGTAACTTTACTTGGTGAGAAAGTATTGTGACAGTCCTAGACCCTGTTATTGTTAATAGAATGAGTCAAAGAAGAATAACCATATATGATTTGGCAAGAGCCATGGGTATTTCGGCATCGTATGTATCGAGAGCACTAAACGAACATCCTTCCATTAATCCCGATGTCGTAGCTGCGGTAAAGAAAAAAGCCAAAGAATTGAATTTTAAGCTTAATTCGCATGCTGCCAATTTGCGTCAAGGTTCTTCCAAAACGCTTGGGGTTATTGTGCCTCATATCAATCAGAGCTTCTTTTCTGAAATCATCGCAGGTATCGAAGAAATCTGCTTTGAACATAACTATAGCCTAATAATTTGTCAAACCCATGAATCTTTCCAAAGAGAATGTTTGGCTGTAGACACCTTGGTACGCCAAAATGTAGACTGTATTATTCTCTCGGTAGCTGCCGAAACCACAACGACCGAACATCTGGAAAACATTGCTCAGCATAATATCCCTCTAATTCAAATCGACCGTTATCTCGACCAATTAAATAGTTGTAAAGTACTGAACGACAACAAAAAAGCGGCTTACGATGTCATGCAAAGTCTTTTTGGACAAGGTTATGAACGAATCGCTTTTTTGGGTGGCCCCACACATTTAACAACCTTCAAACAACGTAGAGATGGATTTCTACAAGCTTGGGAAGATTCTGCCTTTTCAAGTAAAACACCCTTATTATTTGACGACGTCTTTGATTTGAATGTTGTGACTAAAGTCATAGAACAACTTTTGCAAGATGAAAATAGACCCGATGCCATTTTCACGGTATCGGACCATCAGTCAGTTGCCGTCTTGCAAAAGGCAGAATCATTGGGTATTCGCGTTCCACAAGATTTGGGTATTTTTGGTTTTGCCAATGAAACCTTTACTGCTATTATGAATCCCTCTTTATCTTCTGTTGACCAAAAAAGCAAAGAATTAGGCATCAGAGCAGCACGAGTATATTTTGACGATATTCGTAAAAACAATGGTATTCCGAAAATAGACCAAGTTATCTTAGAAACAGAATTAATGACTAGGCAGAGTTCGATAAGGAGGTAAAGCACCAGAGACGCAAACATTGCGTCTCTACAGTCAAGCTACAAATTTGAACCTAATCACTCAGGCACTCAATCACAAATCACTCAATTTGAATCGCCCTAATTATCCGTCCTAAACGGCGAGGCTGGCAGTCCTTCTGCGTTGATTAAATTTGGATTTACGGGGTTATCTGCCCACGCATATCTGATAAATTTTGGATTCGAAATACCATCAGCCCAAACAATTACTTTATTACCTTCAATTTTTGATTTTGCCCATACAAATTTCTTATCTGCTCCTGCAATCGCTAAATCACCAATAGGTTCTCCGTCCTTGGTTTTGAGTCCATTTCCTATATTCTCGAAAGTCAAGATTATTTGATGATCCTTGATTTCGGAAGAAAGCAAACTTGGTCCTGAATGAATGACATTTTCATGATATGCCAATTTTAAGGCCGTTAAGGCTAGTCGTTCTCCCACATCTTTCTTGTTATCTGGGTGAATATCATTCCATTCGCCAAGGTCGATGGCAACTGTCATCGCAGTATTCGGTACTGACAAGGCTTTGGCTTGTGATTCTCGCAAAACTGCCCAATTGCTTTCGGAAGGAAGATAGTCATAGTCCATAAATCCAGGTAATTGAACATATAAAAATGGTAAGCTTGGGTTATTCCATTTTTGTCGCCAATCTTTTATCAAAGCAGGTAATAGTTGCGCATATTCTGCAGGTTTTCCTGCATTGCTCTCGCCCTGATACCAACAAATTCCTTTGATAGCGTATGGAATAGCGTGTGCCACCATAGCATTATAGAGTGCAGTTGGCTGATTTTGAGCACTTATTGGAAAGACAGCATTGGGATTAAATTGTCTTTGAAATACTGCTCCAACTTTATATTGCCATGTTCCTTTCAAATCAACGGTATCTTTTTCTGTAAAAATACAATAAGGTTTATCTGGTACAAAACCACCCTTTCCGCCGTTGTTGGTCACTCGAACGACAAAGATATTTTTGCCTGCTTTTAGTATCTCAGGAGCAAGGGCATATCTTCGTTGGGGATACATATAACCTGTTGAACCCACTTTTTTTCCATTGATATATAACTCATCCGCATCGACAATTCTTCCTAAAAAAACTTTGGCATTTTTACCAATCATCGAGGTTGGAATCTCAATTTCTTTTCTATACCAAACAATACCATCTAGGTTGCGAATACCTTGGTCTTCCCAATACCCTGGCACATTGATATTTTTCCAATTCTTGGGAATATAATTCGTTTCATACCATTTACCAGTCATTCCTTCATCGCTTGGTTGTGGCAACGAGCGACTGTATTCCTGACTTTTGCGATTGACTTCATTGATGCGGGCAGTATCCTTGTTTTTGTTTACCAGTTCTTTCATATTGGGTATTTCGGGCAAACCTTCTTCGCTAATCCAAGCTTCAATCGGAGTTCCGCCGACGCTAGCGTTGATAATACCGATTGGAATCTGGTATTTTTGATGAAGCTGTTTCGCAAAAAAATAGGCTACTGCTGAAAATGGTCTTACCTCCTCACCCACGGCCTTTTTCCATTGTCCCGCAGGAATATCCTCTTGTGCTGAAACGAGATTGGTTAACGTTGGTACCCAAAATTGTCTAATCTGAGGAAAATTAGCCTCCGCAATTTCTTTGGCATAAGTCACATCATGGATATTGAGCTGATGTACCATGTTACTTTGACCGCTACAAAACCATACATCTCCAATCAAAATATCGTTGATTGTAATTTTGTTTTTCGTATCGCTCACCTCCATTTGATACGGACCTCCAGCCTCAAAAGCTGGTAAAGTCAATTGCCAACGACCAGATTTTGAGGCAATGGTTTTATAGGTTTTACTTTGAAACTTTACCTGAATTTTTGAACCTTCATTGTCCCAACCCCAAATTTTGAGCGCAGTTTGTCTTTGCAGAATCATGCCATCACTCACCAATTTGGGCAAACGTAATTGTGCTTTAAGAGTAAAAGCAAAAACACAAAATGTGATCAGTAAAAAATACTTTTTCATAGTAAATAAAGCGATAGAGACGCCGAATAGACGTCTCTGATAAGTTAAATTTGATACGGTTCTATCAATTGAATCAATCCATTTTCATCATAATGAATCTCTGTCATTTTGATACTTCGCAAGTGGGTTACGCCTTTTGACAAGGTAGAATCATGATAGAATAAATACCATTTACCCTCATATTCGCAAATAGAATGGTGTGTTGTCCAACCAATTACAGGGTTCATAATTCGTCCTGCGTAGGTAAACGGTCCATAAGGATTATCGCCAATGCCATAACATAAGAAATGTGTATCTCCCGTCGAGTAAGAGAAATAGTATTTTCCTTGATATTTGTGTACCCAACTGGCTTCAAAAAATCTGCGATCGTTGTCACCAGCTAACAGTTTTTCTCCGTTTTCGTCCAAAATAAAAATCTCTTGAACTTCTTCTGCAAACTCCAGCATATCGTCGGTCAATTTGGCCACTCTTGGTCCTAAGGCAATTTCATTTGCCGTAGGTTCAAGGTTTTCTGAGCTAAAAGTATTGTTGCGATAAGACTGTAATTGTCCGCCCCAAATGCCCCCAAAATACATATATGCCGAACCATCATCATCCACAAAAACAGCAGGGTCAATCGAGTAGCTATTTTTGATAGGCTCTGGTTGTGCCACAAACGGGCCAACAGGCGAGTCGCTTACCGCAACACCAATTTGGAAAATTTCATCCTGATTTTTTGCAGGGAAATACAAGTAATACTTTCCATTTTTCTCCGCTGCATCGGGTGCCCACATTTGTTTTTTAGCCCAAGGAACATCATTGATATGCAAAGCCACCCCATTATCTACGGCTTCGGCGTCGGGATTATCTAGAGAAATGACATGGTAATCTTCCATGGCAAAATGACTTCCTAAATCGTCAAAAGGAATACCTGCTTCGATGTCATGTGAAGGATAAATATAAATTTTACCGTTGAACACATGCGCTGATGGGTCAGCAGTATAAATATGTTTTACTAAAGGTTGTGAGATTGCTTTTGAATTTATTGTATCAAAATCGATATGGTCTATTGGTTTTTCTGGCATGGTAATAGTTTTTTAATAGAATAGTGTTTGCTTTGATTTACTAGTTCAAGACTTAGTCTTGGACTCATTTTCTTAGCAGTTTGAAACTGTTTTTTATAAAATTCAGTCAAAAAGTCTAAACAACCGAATCACATTTTCTAGTTTTGTCAAGTAATTAAATCTTACTTACTGATTACTGGACAAAAGAAAAAAGAAGCTTTCACATGTTATCATCTCGTCAGTCAATTTTAAAAAACAGTTTTAAACTGTTCAAACAGTAAGTCCAAGACTAAGTCTTGAACTAGTAATAGTAAATTCAGTTTTGCCCAGTAGTTAGGCACTTTTATCTATTTTCTTCTCTCTTTTAAATCTGCTTCGATGGTTAGTTCCATTTTTTTATCAA
>NZ_JBMLSD010000120.1:0-1153 GCF_049240685.1 Flectobacillus sp. | reverse complement strand
AATAAGAAGCTTAAAGAGCGTATTGAAGCGCTTGAGTTTATGAAAGACCTACAACAAGATATTATTGCAGACTTTGAAAAAGTTACGGGTCAGGAATTATCAAAAAAGTATTTGCCCGAAACATTAGCAAACGAGATAGCCAAAAAGAAGAAAAAGCTTACAAAATAAAATGGCTGTACGAATGTTTCGGGTTAAGTAAACAAGCATATTATCAAAGACTTAAAGCAAGCGAACAAAGAGAAATGGATGCGATTGTCATCAAAAAAATAATAGCACCCATCCGTAAAAAAATGTCAAGGTACGGTACAGAAAAACTGCATCTGGATGTTCGAGAGAAGCTAATACAAAGCAATATTAAAATGGGAAGAGATAGATTCTTGAAATTTTGTAGAGAGCGACATTTATTGGTACCTAGAACACGTAGAAGTTTTATCACTACTGATTCTAATCATCAGTACCATACATCTCCCAATCTGATAAAAGACCTGACTATCACTCATTCAGAACAAGTTTTTGTTAGTGACATTACCTACATCAAGCTAGAAAATAAGCATGCTTACTTAGCACTTGTCACGGACCTGTATAGTAAGAAAATAATGGGCTACAAATTAGCAGACAATATGAAAACCTCCTTGGTAAAAGAAGCCTTACAAATGGCTATAAAGAATAAAGAACATGCTACTAAAAACACCATACACCATAGCGACAGGGGTATTCAATATTGCTTTCCAGAGTACACCAAATTTGCTGAGGATCATGGCATGGTTTTAAGTACAACAGAAAAATATGACCCCTATGAGAATGCTGTTGCCGAGAGAATCAATGAAACACTCAAGTATGAGTTTGGATTGATCAAAACGATTCCTAGTTTAGAGATAGCGAAGAAAATGGTAAAGCAAGCGGTGGACATATACAACAATGAAAGAAGGCATCGGTCATTAGCAATGCAAACACCATCGTTTGCCCATACTAATCAGACACACAGCTATAAATCATATAGAAAAAGGGAAATAAAAGCAGCAAGCAGGAATGTTGATAAGTCTGAAAAAATCCAATAAAAGATTTTTTCTAAGACTTATCAATGTTCCGGTAAATTTGTTAAACAACCATTTTATATAACACAAAAATGGTCAACCTATTTCAGGGCAAGACA
>NZ_JBMLSD010000119.1:17226-35653 GCF_049240685.1 Flectobacillus sp. | reverse complement strand
AGTCTTATCCCTAATTTAACGATTTAGTGATAGCGCAAATGAGTGATTATGTTAATATTTAGATTCTCCGAGTAGAGACGCAATGCTTGCGTCTCGATGCTTGCGTATCAAACCAAGTAAAATCTAGCATAGTAGCATCAAAAAAGCGGTCGAAAAAATATTTTTCGACCGCTTTTTTGATAAAAACTTGGAGAATAATCCCAATCCTAAAAGTTCAGGACGACTCCTGTTTGATACAAATTTGTTATGTCTTACTCGGCTTAAGACGCAAAGCATTACATCTCTACACCTAGGATACAAAAATTAGAATAATCAATCATACATTCCATCTCAACTCTCAGAATGTGGAATGATTCTGTTGATTTGATTTAACTACTGAAAGCTTCAAATTCTCAAATTCAAAACTCCCCCAATCATCAACTCCCCAAATTTTCAAATCATCAAATTTTCAAATTCTCAAATTCCCAAATTTTCAAATTCCCAAATCCCCAAATCATCAACTCCCCAAATCCTCAAATCTTCAAATTCCCAAATCATCAAATTTTCAAATTTTCAAATTATTAAAACTATTTTCTCAAATCCTGTAATAGTTTACTCGAGAATAAGAATTCATTTAATTCAGGAACGGTATTTTGAAGAATATTAGAGTTATCGCCTTCCCACAATTTTTTGCCTTTATACAAAAACATAATGCTTTCTCCAATTCCCATTACCGAACTCATATCATGGGTAATAACTACTGTAGTAATCCCAAACTCGTCCGTAATTTCTTTGATAAGCTCATCTATTTTGACTGAAGTTAAAGGGTCTAGGCCAGAGTTTGGTTCGTCACAGAAAAGATATTTGGGGTTCATTACAATAGCCCGAGCAATACCCACACGCTTTTTCATACCACCCGAAATTTCGGAAGGGGTACGCTGTCCTGCATTTTCCAAACCTACCCTTTGAAGACAGAATTCCGCACGCTCAATTTTTTCCTTTTCCGACATATTGGTTAGCATATCCAAAGGAAATTTGACATTTTCTAAAACAGTTTTAGAGTCAAAAAGCGCTCCACCTTGAAATAGTACACCCATTTCACGACGGATATCCTTTTGTATTTCCTCTGAAGAATTATGGAAATCACGGCCATCGTACAAAATATGCCCCGATTCGGGTTTGATAATCCCAATCATACATTTGAGAAGTACACTTTTTCCTGTACCACTACCACCAATAATCAAGGAGGTATCACCTGGCTTGAATTGTCCACTGATTCCTAACAATATATCTCGGCCATTGAAGGCTTTACAAACGTCTTTTATCTCTATCATACCCAAATTTAGTAGGCATTCAGAACTCGACAATACAGTTTTTAAGTTTTTTTTGGAATGGTAATAAACCTTGATAATCGGTTTATAATTTTTCGATGTGTTCTAAGTAATAATCTGCTTGTTTCAATAGCTCTTGTTTTTGATTGGTAGACATTTTATTAAGTGTTACATAAGACATACCTATCCTTGGATTCTTTTCTAATAAACTACGATTTCTTTCAAAAAAATGCCAGTAAAGACTATTAAAAGGACATGCCTTATCACCAGTTTTTTTGTTTTTATCATAAAAACAATTCCCACAATAATGGCTCATTTTGTCGATATAATTGGCCGAACCCACATAAGGTTTTGAGCCAATGATTCCACCGTCTGCATATTGGCTCATTCCACGGGTATTGGTAATCTCGACCCATTCAATAGCGTCGATATAAATCCCCAAATACCATGCGTCGGCCTCATCAGGATGAATACCTGCCAATAGCATAAAGTTTCCAGTGAGCATCAATCTTTGGATATGATGGGCGTAGGCATAATCCAAACTTTGCCCTATGGCATGACGTAAACAAGCCATTTTGGTCTGACCATTCCAGAACCAAGAGGGAAGTTTTCTGTCATGTCCGAAGAAATTCATTTGGGCAAATTCAGGCATTTTTGCCCAGTAAATGCCACGCATATATTCTCGCCATCCAAGAATTTGTCTGACAAAACCCTCAATCTGCGCAATCGTAATCAGGTCTTGATGGATTTTCCAATATTCTACGCTTTTTTGAATGACTTCTAAAGGATGTAATAATTTGATATTAAGCGAAAAAGATAACCTAGAGTGATAAATCGACCAATAGGAGGGATGCATGGCATCTTCGTAAGTGCCGAATTGTGCCAAACAGTTTTCTAGGAAAAAGTCCAATAAGGCTAAACTCTCCTGTCGTGTAGTAGGCCACACGAAATTTTTAGCGTCGATGTTTCCAATGGAGGATACCCCAGATTGAGAAAGTAGTTGAACGATATCTTCTACATTTTTTGAGAAAACTAAAGGTTCTACAGGACGATGATCTTTGGGTAGTTTTTTACGATTATCGGCGTCATAGTTCCATTGTCCCGAAGTAGGTTCATTCCCATCCATCAACACATGATACTTTTTCCGCATCATACGATAAAAGTTTTCCATCAGAAAAGTTTTTTTTCCTTTGAAAAAAGTAACTAGCTCATCACGCTGACTCAAAAAATGTTCTGAATCAAATGCCTTTGAGGGTATTGTAAGATTCTGGCAGAAGTTTTTAAGTTGTAAATCAAGGCGATATTCATCTGGCAAAAGGTATTCAAATTGTTGAATATCTAATTCTTGAATAAGCCAAAGAAGATTTTGAGGAAGTGATTGGGTATTTATTTCGTCGTCTAGGGTGATATACGCTACCTGATGCCCTTTTTGTTTAAGTCCTTCAGCAAACTGGCGCATAGCCATAAAAAAGCCTACAATTTTCTGGATATGGTGCGTAACATAGTCAGTTTCCTGACGCATTTCCATCATTACATAAGTGACATCCTGATTTACAGATTCAAACCATGAATGTTGGCTATTGAGTTGGTCACCAAGAATAAGTCGAAGTGTTTTCATTTTCATGTAAACAAAACCGCATGATGGGAAGGATTGTTTGGTTTTTTTATGTATTATTACTGATGAAAATCTGTAATAATAAATCGTTTGACACCATGCTACACTCATTATTAAGTGGATTTTACCTCACTGTACTTTTTACACTCATTGGATATATTGTTCAAATCTTTTCCTTGATTCCTATAAGAAAAATTATGGAGGAGTTTGATTGGAGAGAAAAGCTAGTCCAAATAATTTTAGGCACTCTATTTTTTACTGGTCTTCTTGAATTACTAGCAATTGCTGAAAATGTATCTACCTTTATTTCGATTATTGGCTCTATAATGGCCTCTTCATTTTTGATTAATTTCAACTTTCTCATACTCCCTATTATTATCCTTTTTAGAAAAAGTAAGTATACTCCCGCGTTCGAATATGAGAAATGGGCTCGCCAAACAATCGATCCAACCTTAAGAATCAAAGTCTTGAAGAGTTCTATCGTAAATGCTTATGCTACGGGTATTTTACCTCAACATAAAGTGATATTGCTTACTGACAAAATGCTTGGCTCTATGGAGGAAAAGGATATTAAAAATCTTATTTATCACGAGTATGGACATTTAAGATACCATCATTTATTTTGGATGTATTTGACGCAACTTGTATGTATTACGGGAGCTTGCTTAGGGTATTTCTACCTTTCAAAAATGATAGGGGAAAACTACAATGGTTGGGTAGTTGGTATGAACGGAGGGTTTTGGGGTGGTGTTACGGTTGTCTTAGCAGGATTATTACAAAAAAGATTAGAACATCAGGCGGATAAATTTGCAGCAGAAAGTGTAGGAAAGGATGTTTATGCTGAAACCTTACAAAACCTTAATATTGCCACTAGTAGAGGGCTAGAAAAAGAAAGCTTGTCATACCCAACTCTTTTTAATCGAATAAGATATGCGTGTGGTGAAGAATTGGCAAATAAAAAGCTCTAGTACCTTTCGATACTAGAGCTTTTATGAATGTCAATATTCGAATTATTCGTGTTCTTTTGATGACAATACTGCACCAAAGTATTCACGGTTCATACGAGCAATGTTTTCCAATGAAATACCTTTTGGACATTCTGCTTCACAAGCACCTGTGTTTGTACAAGCACCAAAACCTTCGATATCCATTTGAGCAACCATTTTCTCAGCACGCATTTCACGTTCAGCTTGACCTTGTGGTAACAATGCCAACTGAGAGATTTTTGCTGAAGTAAACAACATAGCTGAGGCGTTTTTACAAGCTGCTACACAAGCACCACAACCAATACAAGCTGCTGCTGCAAAAGCTTCGTCAGCCTTTTCTTTCGCGATTGGCAATGCGTTGGCATCTTGAGCGTTACCAGTGTTTACTGAAACGAAGCCACCCGCAGAGATAATACGGTCGAAAGACGAACGGTTTACAGTTAAGTCTTTGATTACTGGGAATGCTGCTGCTCTCCAAGGCTCAACAGTGATAGTATCTCCAGATTTAAACGAACGCATGTGTAATTGACAAGTAGTTACTCCACGGTTTGGACCGTGCGGGCTACCATTAATATACATAGAACACATACCGCAGATACCTTCACGACAGTCGTGATCAAAAGCGATAGGTTCTTTACCCTCGTTGATTAATCTTTCGTTAAGAACGTCAAACATTTCGAGGAAAGACATATCCTCTGAAATTCCTTGAACGTCATAGTTTTCGAAGTTTCCTTCTGTATTGGTATTTTTTTGACGCCATACCTTCAACGTCAAGTTCATATTTCCTTCCATTTTGATACAATTTGAAGATTTGAAAATTTGAAGATTTGAAAATAGATTCACTTCGAATCTACTTTAGAACTACTAATAATCTTCGAAATAATTCGGATTATTTGAGTTAATTCTTCAATGATAACTTTTTGGGGTTTTGGGTAAGTCTCTGATAATTCACAAAGTTTTAACCAATAGCTAGTTTCATCTGCTTCCTTGGCCGCGATTTTCATTTTATGGATAAAATCTACCTTACTTTCTGCATTTTGAGCTTCCCAAACGTTAGCTCCAATAGATGTGCCTGCCCTCAACAATTGCTTGGCTATGACATATTTTTTTTGGAGTTCTAATCGCTCACTGAATTTGATGATTTCAATTGAAAATGAAAGCGTTTTTTCAACGATGATATTTGCTTTTTGATTTTGCATATTACTTGTAGGTGAGAAATAGTAGTCTCAAACCTACAAGTAATCTTTTCATTTTCAAATTTTCAAATCATCAAATTTTCAAATTATTTATAGCTACGTTGTGCAATTTTGATGTTTTCGTACACTAGCTCTTCTTTGTGTAATTCGTAGTCAGAATCGCCTTTGTACTCCCATGCAGCTACGTAAGCGTAGTTTTCGTCATCACGTTTTGCTTCGCCTTCTTCAGTTTGATATTCCTCACGGAAGTGACCACCACAAGACTCGTTACGGTTCAAGGCATCGATACACATCAATTCACCTAGTTCAAGGAAGTCGGCCACGCGACCAGCTTTCTCTAATTCAGGGTTGAATTCGTTTGCATCGCCCGGAATACGAACGTTTGACCAGAACTCTTTACGAAGTGCTTTGATTTCTTCGATAGCTTCTTTCAAACCAACTTCGTTACGAGCCATACCGCACTTATCCCACATGATTAAGCCTAATTTTTTGTGGTAGTAATCTACAGATTTTGTTCCTTGGATAGACATCAATTTGTCGATGGTATCTTGAACGGCTTTCTCTGCAGCCACAAACTCAGGAGCATCTGTTGGAATCGCTTTTGTACGAATATCTCCAGACAAATAAGCACCAATTGTGTATGGAATTACGAAATAACCATCAGCCAAACCTTGCATCAAGGCAGAAGCACCCAAACGGTTTGCACCGTGATCTGAGAAGTTTGCTTCTCCCAAAGCATAAAGACCTGGTACTGTAGTCATCAAGTTGTAGTCTACCCAAAGTCCACCCATTGTATAGTGAACCGCTGGATAAATACGCATTGGAACTTCGTAAGGGTCTTCACCAGTAATTTGCTTGTACATGTCAAACAAGTTACCGTATTTCTCTTTCACAACCTCTTTACCCATTACTTGAAGCTCCTCGGTAGATGCATTGTGCATACCTCTCTTAGTAGCTTCAACACGGCCATAACGCAAGATGGCAGCAGCATAGTCAAGGTAAACCGCTTTTTTAGAAGCACCTACACCATAGCCTGCATCGCAACGCTCCTTAGCAGCACGTGAGGCAATATCACGAGGTACCAAGTTACCAAAAGCAGGGTAACGACGCTCTAAGTAATAGTCGCGTTCGTCTTCTGGAATTTGGTTAGCTGGACGTGTATCGTTTGGTTTTTTAGGAACCCAAATACGACCATCGTTACGTAAAGACTCTGACATCAAAGTCAATTTAGATTGGTGGTCGCCAGAAACTGGAATACAAGTAGGGTGAATTTGCGTGTAACAAGGGTTACCAAAGAAAGCACCTTTTTTGTGAGCCTTCCAAGCAGCTGTTACGTTCGAGCCCATTGCGTTGGTTGACAAGTAAAATACGTTTCCGTAACCACCTGTACACAACAACACTGCATGACCGAAATGGCGCTCTAATTTACCAGAAATCAAATCACGAGCGATGATTCCACGGGCTTTGCCATCAACCATTACTACGTCCATCATCTCATGGCGAGTGTACATGGTTACATTACCCAAGCCAACCTGACGTTGTAATGCTGAATAAGCACCCAACAACAACTGTTGACCAGTTTGACCTGCTGCGTAGAATGTACGCTGTACCTGAGTACCACCAAACGAACGGTTTGATAACAAACCGCCGTATTCACGAGCAAATGGTACACCTTGCGCCACACATTGGTCAATAATATTACCAGATACCTCTGCTAAACGGTGAACATTGGCCTCTCTTGCACGGTAGTCACCACCTTTAATCGTATCATAAAATAGACGATATACAGAGTCACCATCGTTTTGGTAGTTTTTAGCAGCATTCACACCACCTTGTGCAGCAATAGAGTGAGCACGACGAGGAGAATCTTGAAAACAGAAAGCCTTTACTTTGTATCCCATTTCGGCCAATGAAGCAGCTGCTGAAGCACCTGCCAAACCTGTACCTACTACGATGATCTCAATATTCCGCTTGTTAGCGGGGTTTACTAATGGTACTGTCGAACGGAATTTAGTCCATTTCTCAGACAGCTGTCCATCAGGGATTTTAGCATCTAATCTTGGTGAAGTTGCCATAACTTAAGAATTATGTAATGATAAAAGTTTTTAGATATAGTGCTGTTAAAAGTTTAACAAACAACTATCAACTATTTGATAAGTCCTAAATGCATTGCGATAGGCATTGCAGCAAACACAACTGGGATAATAATAGCAAACCAGTTTCCGAAAGCTTTTACAAACGGAGTGTATTTTGGGTGGTTCCATCCAAGCGATTGGAATGCACTTTGCACACCATGTAATAAGTGGTATGCCAAAGAGATACAACCAAGAACATACACAACCACAGGAACTGGACTAGCAAAAACCTCTTGCATTTCTTGGAAAAGTGTTTTTTGACCGCCAGTGATTACGTCTGTAAAACGGCTTACTACCCAAAAATGCTTTAAGTGCATCACTAGAAAAAGCAACAATAATGTACCCAACAGACCCATTGAGCGAGAGTACCATGTACTATTGTCTTTTGATACAACTGCATATTGTACAGGGCGT
Organism: Flectobacillus sp.; assembly: GCF_049240685.1. NCBI lineage: Bacteria > Pseudomonadati > Bacteroidota > Cytophagia > Cytophagales > Flectobacillaceae > Flectobacillus > Flectobacillus sp. Next base: position 27,997 of record NZ_JBMLSD010000119.1, on the reverse strand, counting down.
TTTTTCTTGTTAGCCGACCACAACATCAAACCGTCTACGATGTGAGCAATAAGACCCACAAATAATCCGATTTCAGCAGTACGGATAAAAAAGTTTTTAGCCATAAATTCTGCAGCCTCATTGAAGGTTTCACCTCCGTCATTCAAAAAAATGCACGCATTGATACCACAATGGACGACAAGGAAGGCTACCAACGATAAACCTGTTACCGCCATGATGAGCTTTCGGCCCAACGAACTTGTTAATGTTTTTGTTACCCAAGACATTTTTTTTATAAGTTATTGGTTGTTAATTAGTTAACAATTAATAGGTCTGGTTCTTAATCCATACAATTAAAACCTTGTATCAATTAATTGCTATTAACTATTAATTAGTTGAAAAATTGAACCCAAAACTACAATTGAATCAACTGTCAATCAAATAATCTATAAGATTTTAGCAATTATTTATAATCTTTCTACGTTTTTGTACTGTATTATTGGATTTAGCCAACGATTTGGGAATTTAACCAACCAATAGATTTTACAGAAGTCATTTATATCGGAGGATCGTTCATAGGAATTTGTCTTTATGTTTGCTTTTCCAACTTTATGTTTGAATTTTTTGTTTTGTTAGTTGTAAAAAAAATTATTCTCTAAATTGTGCCAGCAAAGTGTGTAGCTCAGTAACGAAGTACTTGTGTTAGGTAATTCGCTTGTGCTGATCTCAAAACTTTTTTATTCACTAACGTATGAGACCAAACTTTATCTACATTCTCATTTTTAGCTTTTTTGTAGGATTTTTTTCCTTCCATTCAGCAAGGGCAACCCACATGAAAGGAGGCGAAATTACCGTGCGTCGAATCTCGAGTACAGCCCTTACCTATGAATTTACTCTCACAATTTATTGTGAAAACAATGTGGCTTGGCAGCAACAACGTGAAGTATTATTCTGTTTTGGCGATGGTTTGGGATCGCAGTGGGCTCAGCGCTCCAACGGGAATGGCCTAGGAGAAAGCATTGGGAATGGTACCATGAAAGGAATTTATAAGGCTACCTATACTTATGCCGCACCAAGTATCTATAAAGTCAATGTAGGTATTGAAAACAGAAATGCCAATGTTCGAAATATTCCTAACTCGGACATGGTTGGTTTCTATGTAGAAACTGTATTTAAAATTGACCCAGGCTTGGGGCTCAATTCAACGCCTCTGCTTATGAACCCCGCCGTAGACCTTACCGCAGTGGTTGGTCAAAGATTTATCCACAATCCCAATGCTGTAGATATCGAGGGCGATAGCTTGGCTTATCGCTTGATTGATTGTCGTACAGGTTTGCAAACTTCATGTACTGGTCGTGGTAATGCTATAGCTGGATTTCGTCAGCCAAATTTAGTGGCCTCTGCAGCTTCGAGCTTTACCATCAATAGTCGCACTGGTGATTTAATTTGGGATGTGCCCCAAGAAATTGGACTTTACAACTGTGCGTTTATCATTGAGGAATGGCGAAATGGTGTAAAAATTTCTGAGACTGTGCGGGATATGCAAATAGAGGTGAAGGATGCAGATAATAAAGCGCCTGTTATCAAAGTACCAGATGATATTTGTGTAGAGGCTGGAACCTTTATCCAACAGAATATCACTGCCGATGATACGCCTTCCAGAACTGGTAGAAAAGACCCTCTGAATTTGTATTCTACGGGGTCTGTGTATAGACCAACCGATGGGACATCCTTTTTTGCGCAGCCTTATGCTACTTTCACTGCCACTAATCCCTCAAATCCGATTGCCACTGGAATATTTCGTTGGCAAACTAGTTGTGCGCATATTCGAGAGCAACCTTATGATATTTTGTTCAAAGTAGAGGATGTGCCGCCTTCGGCAGGAACTAACATTATTCCTAAACTAGTAGATAGTAAAATCTGGAGAGTCAAAATTGTAGCCCCAAGAGTCAAAAATCTTAGAGCTACAGGTAATGCAGGCAATAAAGCAATTACCCTCACTTGGGACGCTTACGCTTGTCAGAATGCTGGTGCACAGCTAATTATTTATCGTAAGGTGGGTTGTGATAGCTTTGTGCCAAATGTATGTCAAACTGGCATTCCTGCTGGCCTAGGTTATGTAGAAATTGCGAGAGTACCTATCAACTCAACTACCTACACCGACAACAATAACCTCAAAAGAGATACTGATTATAGCTATCGTGTAGTGGCGTCTTTTGCCGCACCTTCTGGTGGTTTGAGTGTATCGTCTGACCAAGTCTGTTTGCGCTTAGAAGCTCAAATGCCTGTTATTACCAATGTTACAGTAGATAGAACTTCTTCGACCCAAGGAGAAATAACAGTCAAATGGACCCGTCCAATTGACTTTAAGCCAGATCAGTTTAAAGCGCCTTACCAATACCGTTTGTTACGTGCAACAGGGTTGACAGGGGGAACTTTTACGCAGGTAGGTGCCAACATCGATACCGATTTGTCAGGCACTGTAGCTGATACTGTTTTTGTAGATAAGAATCTCAATACACAAGACAATGCTTATCGTTACCGCTTATTGTTTTATTACACAAGTTCGACGGGCTTGACATTGCTAGATAGTACCGAGTCTGCTACTAGTGTACGCTTAACAACTACTGCTGATATTCGAAAAGTGGTGCTTACATGGCAAGCCAATACTCCTTGGTCAAACGATAATCAAACTCACCGTGTGTATCGTGAGACTCGTCCAGGTTCGGGCGTATTTACGCGTATAGCAGATGTAGCAGTTCAGGGAGCCTCTACTTATACCTTCACGGATGATGGTCAAGATAGAATTGCCTCGGATGGTACTTTCAACGTGACGATGTCTCCTGATTCTTCTTATTGTTACAAAGTTGAAACGGTTGGTACGTATAATTCGGCGAAGATTAAACCAAGTTTGTTATCCAATTTTTCACAAATCAGCTGTGCCACTCCAAAAAGCGATTTAGTGCCTTGTCCTCCCGTATTGAGCATCGATATCTTGGATTGTGATGCGTATACAAAGGATAATAATAATTGCAATTTGACAACCTTTGATAACAAACTCACTTGGACAGATGCCACAGGAGCAACATGCGACAAAGAGATTGTGAAATATACGTTGTACTACGCTTCAGGGCCTGATGGTACCTTTACCAAAATCGCTGATATTACCTCGCCGAATCCATTGCCACGTAATTTTACCCATTCAAAAACAGATTCATATATGGGTTGTTATTATATTACCGCAACCAATAAATATGGTGCCGAAAGTGCAAGAAGCAATGTAGTATGTAAGGACAACTGTCCTAGCTTCTCATTGCCAAATGTATTTACACCAAATGGAGATGGCAAAAATGATACATTCCAAGCGCTCAAATGTCCTCGTTTTGTACAAGAAGTAACCATTTCTATCTATAATCGTAATGGACAAAAAGTATATGATTATACAGGGCCAAAATTAGAGTGGGACGGCAGAGATAATGCAGGAAATGAGTCTCCTTCAGGTACTTACTTCTATACCTGTACGGTGAAATTCTTGACCTTGGATACTGCAAAAAATAGCCTAACTTTGAAAGGGTACATCGAATTGATTAAGTAATAACAACATAAATAAATTTGAAAGACGAGCCTAAGGAAAACATAGGCTCGTCTTTTTGTTATATTCGTAAAAAGTTTATGAATAATGAAAACAGCCAATTCAGACAGCCCCGATTTTGACCTCATTTTGTTTGATGGAGTATGTAATTTCTGTAATTCTTCCATCAATTTTGTAATAGAACATGATATCAACAAACGCTTTAGGTTTGCTTCTCTACAGTCTGACTTCGGGCAATCAATATTGAAGCAATATGCTATAAATCAACAAGATTTTGATTCGGTAGTACTTATTCAAAATAACCAGATTTTCCAAAAATCTGAGGCTGCTTTACGGATAGCAAAACATCTTCAAGGTTTTTGGAGCTACTTCTACTTTCTGAGATGGATTCCTCGAAGATTAAGAGATGTTGGATACGACCTTGTTGCAAAAAATAGATATAGAATTTTTGGAAAGTCAGAGGCATGTAGAATACCAAGTCCTGAGCTTCGAGAAAGGTTTTTAGGATAGAATGAAGATTACTAAGGCTTGAATTTGTATTTTTGCGGACTTCTTCCCTGATTTTTTTCAAAGGAGTAATAAAAATAACACCCTAAACAAAAGTTTCAGCGCTTTTTTCGGGTAGTTGTAGTCTGGAAATGCCAAGAGGTTGCTAAGTAATCGTATGAAAGTTTTTTGTTGAAGGTATAAGGCAAAGAATGTTAATTTTTTTTGAGTAACGTTAGATATATTTTGCCGAATGCTCAAAGCTGAAAGTCTAAGGCTGAATACTTTAATTTTGCGTATGAACTTAAAACTTAATGTACCAAACTCAACTCGGTTTTTCCTGTAGTATCAAATCCAAATAACAAAAATTCCCAAGAATGAAAGCATACGTTTTCCCTGGTCAAGGTTCTCAATTCATCGGTATGGGCAAAGACCTTTACGACAAATCAGAATCAGCAAAGGCATTGTTCGAAAAAGCTAACGAAATTTTAGGTTTTAGCATTACCGATGTTATGTTTAACGGAACCGACGAAGAGTTAAAGCAAACTAAAGTAACGCAACCTGCTATTTTTCTTCACTCTGTAATTTTAGCAAAAGAAACACCAGATTTTCAACCTGATATGGTTGCAGGTCACTCTTTAGGCGAATTCTCTGCTTTGGTTGCGGCTGGTGCACTCAGCTTTGAAGATGGTTTAGTATTAGTTTCTAAACGCGCATTAGCGATGCAAAAAGCATGTGAAGCTAATCCTTCGACAATGGCAGCCGTTTTGAACTTAGCGGATAATGTAATCGAAGATATTTGCGCCTCAGTAGATGATGTTGTGGTTGCGGCTAATTATAACTGCCCGGGGCAAGTGGTTATCTCTGGAACCAACGAAGGCGTTGCTTTGGCGGGCGAAAAATTGAAAGAAGCTGGAGCAAAACGTGTATTGCTTCTTCCTGTAGGCGGAGCGTTCCACTCGCCATTGATGGAACCTGCTCGGGAAGAATTGGCAGCAGCAATCGAAGCTACTAATTTCAGTACTCCTGTTTGCCCAATTTATCAAAACGTAAATGCACAACCTTCAACCGATGTTGCTACGATCAAGGCTAACTTGATTGCTCAGTTGACGGGTGCTGTAAAATGGACTCAATCTGTGCAAAATATGGTAGCTGATGGCGCAACTAGTTTTGTAGAGTGTGGCCCAGGTAAAGTATTACAAGGCTTGGTGAAGAAAATAGCACCTACTGCCGAAACTAGCGGTGTAGCCTTATAAAAGAGATATCAGTACAAAAAAAATCAATTTTTTTTGTACTGATAAGCTTCAAATAGTCAGTGACTTAAAGAGGGTGTTACAAATTTTGTTCAATTTTTTTTGAAAAATGACTTGACAAACAAAATAAAACGCCCTAATTTTGCACCACAATTCAGTTGTACTGACCGATGGTGTAACGGTAACACTACGGTTTTTGGTACCGTCATTCATGGTTCGAATCCATGTCGGTTAACAAAACCTCTCTTTTTAATCCATTTAATTGGAGAGGTTTTATTTTCAAGTCAGACAACAACGAATTAGATTGACCGATGGTGTAACGGTAACACTACGGTTTTTGGTACCGTCATTCATGGTTCGAATCCATGTCGGTTAACATAAAATTAGGAAGTCCTTCGTGATTCTTCGTTCAGCTAAAAGCTAACAGTTATTAACTTTAAAGTGTGATTGACCCATGGTGTAAGGGTAGCACATCAGATTTTGGTTCTGCTAGTCTAGGTTCGAATCCTAGTGGGTTAACAAAGCCTCTCAAGTTCGCTTGAGAGGCTTTATTTTTTTCTTAAAAATCCTAATGCAAAAATTCTTAGTTTGGAACAAGTTTTGCGGAGAGAACAGTTCAATAATTGAAGAAAGACCGAATACTATCTTTTTTATATAATCCTTTTTTAGTTGGTTGTTTTAAGGAGAAAATTCTTCAAAATTTGTTAAATTTGTACGATAATTGCACATAAATAAATATTTTTCTGAATACATCCAACGCGTTTTAATAATCCATTAAACCTCCCATTGCTAACGTGACATTAATTAAATCTATATCAGGAATTAGAGGAACTATCGGAGGAAAGGCAGGAGATGCCCTAACACCTTTAGATGTAGTAAAGTTTACGGCCGCATATGGTACTTGGCTTAAACGCAAAAATCCAAGCAATAAGAAAATTGTGCTGGGTCGTGACGCACGTTTATCGGGCGACATGGTATCTAAACTCGTGGTAGGTACTTTGCAAGGGCTAGGACTAGATGTTTTAGACCTAGGTTTGTCTACTACTCCAACCGTTGAAGTCGCTGTGCCTGTCGAAAATGCAGCTGGCGGAATTATCCTTACAGCCAGTCACAATCCTATACAATGGAATGCCTTAAAGCTTTTAAATGAAGTTGGGGAGTTTATTTCAGGTGCCGATGGCGAAGAACTTCTAGCTATTGCCGAAGCTGAAGATTTTGATTTTGTAGATGTGAAAAAATTAGGTTCTTATGCCCAAGATGATACTTGGATTAAGAAACACATCGATATGATTCTGGCTTTACCTTTGGTGGATAAAGAAGCCATCAAAGAACGCAATTTTAAAGTAATTGTTGATGCCGTAAATTCTACTGGCGGTATTGCGGTACCGATGTTGTTAGAAGCTCTAGGCGTAACACAAATTACAAAGTTACATTGTGACCCAACTGGAAACTTTGCTCACAATCCTGAACCTCTTCCTGAAAACTTAACAGATATTACTAAGGCAATCGAAAAAACGAAATATGACCTTGGTATTGTGGTAGACCCCGACGTAGACCGTTTGTGCTTTTTCTGTGAAGATGCTTCTCCTTTTGGCGAAGAATATACACTTGTGGCCGTGGCTGACTATATTCTCCAGCACACAAAAGGAAATACCGTTTCCAATTTATCCTCAACACGTGCGTTGCGTGATGTGACCGAAAAGCATGGAGGTAAATATTACGCTTCGGCAGTCGGAGAAGTGAATGTTGTAACCTTGATGAAATCTTCAAAAGCCGTTATTGGTGGCGAAGGTAATGGCGGGGTTATTTATCCCGAATTACACTATGGTCGCGATGCATTGGCTGGTATTGCACTATTTTTAACGCATTTGGCCAAATCTGGCAAAAAGATTTCGGTGATGCGTAAAGGATATCCTGAGTATTATATCTCGAAAAATAAAATCGAACTTACTGCCGATATTAATGTAGATGAGGTACTTGAAGCTGTCAAAAAGAAATATGCTAAAAATCCTATCAACGCAATTGATGGTGTTCGAATAGATTTTGATAAAGAATGGGTACATTTGCGTAAGTCAAATACCGAACCAATTATTCGTATTTACTCTGAGTCTGACTCAATGACAAAGGCCGAGAATTTAGCAAAAAAACTCATCAGTGATATCAAAGAGGTAGTGGCTGCTAAAATGTAGTCATTTTCTGGGTTCTTTACCGGTATAATACAAAATGTCAGAAGTAGCCCTTCTGACATTTTGTATTTATAGCTTTTCCAAGTAAGCATAGAGAAATGGTAGAGTTTTTAGCCTTCTGTAGTGTATGAAGAATTTCAAACTATTGCGGATTTGGGATTTTTGATTTCGGAAATATACCTCTTTTTACAAAATTGAATTCTAAAAAGTAGAATACACATCCGAAATCCAATATCCGAAATTTTAATAGCCCATACTTATCAACAAATATTATCAACCTTTTAGTTGAGTCATAGACTTAACTCACATATTTCCCCAACCAAATTAATATGATACAACAACGTGTTTATTTGGACAATGCCGCTACCACACCGCTCGACAAAGCAGTGATTGAGGCAATGTTACCAATGATGGAAAAAAACTTTGGTAATCCATCATCTATTCATGCTCATGGACGTGAGGTGCGTAATGCGATTGAACGTGCGCGTAAAACCGTTGCTGGACTTTTGAATACTTCTCCTGCCGAGATTTTCTTTACATCAGGTGGTACAGAAGCCGATAATACAGCGATTGCTTGCTCGATTGAAGAGTATGGTATCAAACATGCCGTAACCTCGTCGCTTGAGCACCATGCCGTGTTGCATACTTTGGAGCATTTGCAAAAGATTGGTAAAATTAAGTTGAGCTTAGTCAATGTGGACGAAAAAGGTCATATCGACCTGAACCACCTTGAAGAGTTATTAAAAGCTAATCCTAATACCTTGGTGTCGTTGATGCATGGCAATAACGAAATTGGTAATTTGTTGGATATGCAAAAAGTAGGAGAGTTGTGTAAAGAGTATGGCGCTACTTTCCATTCGGATACAGTACAAACAATGGGGCATTACAGACATGATTTGCAGAAGCTCAATATCGATTTTATTGTTGGTGCAGGTCATAAATTCCATGGACCCAAAGGAGCTGGTTTCCTCTATATTAATGCAGATAAAAAGATTCATCCATTTATTCATGGTGGTTCGCAAGAGCGTAATATGCGTGGAGGTACCGAAAATGTCTATGGAATCATCGGTTTGGCCAAAGCTTTAGAAATTGCCTATAGCGATATGGATGCTCACCGTAAGCATATCGAATCGGTAAAATCGTACATGATAGAAAAGCTGAAAACATCTTTCGATGATATTCAGTTTAATGGTGATTCTGATAATTTGGAAAAAAGCTTGTACACCGTGCTTAATGTAAGCTTTCCGCCCTCTGAAGAAGCTGATATGTTCTTGTTTAATTTGGACATTAACAAGATTTCTGCCTCTGGTGGTAGTGCTTGTACGAGTGGTTCAAATATTGGTTCTCATGTGCTTGGTGGTATTGGTGCTGATCCAAATCGTCCATCGGTGAGATTCTCTTTTTCTAAGTATAATACAATTGAAGAAATTGATTATGTGATTGAAAAATTAAATCAGATTTTGAAAGTAGAAGCATAATTCTTTTAGATAAGTTCTTTTTTCTTATCAGAAAGATTAATTCTTTGTAAAACCCTAGAGTTCAGGTTTGAATTCTAGGGTTTTTTTTGTAAATTTTGTTTAATGCCCTTTTTAAATCAACTTGGTATTTTTATAAAATTTATTCATGATGGAAGAAACAACAGCAAGTCAAACTCAGCAACCTACACTTAAAAAAGCAATCAATGCTATTCAGCTTTGGAGTATCGCCGTTGGATTGGTTATTTCGGGTGAATACTTCGGCTGGAATTATGGCTGGCAAACTTCAGGAACGATAGGTTTCTTGGTATCAACTTTGTTGGTGACCGTCATGTATATCACATTTATATTTTCTTATACCGAGTTGACTACCTCTATTCCTCATGCGGGCGGAGCATTCGCCTATGCACGACGAGCTATGGGACCTTGGGGCGGATTTATTGCAGGTTATGCCACTTTGGTTGATTTTTTGTTGGCACCTCCTGCCATTGCTTATGCATTAGGAAGTTATACCAATTTCTTAAACCCTGCAATTCCTGTTGTGCCGACGGCAATGGGTATGTATGTCATTTTTATTGCCATCAACTGGTTTGGTATAAAAGAATCTGCCCAATTTTCATTGGTGGTTACCATTCTTTCCGTGCTCGAATTGGCGGTTTTTATGGCAGTGGTAGCTCCTTATTTCAAGTACGAAAACTTTGTCGCCCATAATCCCGCACATATTACCGCCGATGGAATCTTTGCAGGAATTCCTTTTGCTCTCTGGTTTTTTGTAGCCATAGAAGGCGTAGCCATGGTAGCCGAGGAGGTCAAAAATCCACATAAAACTATTCCAATCGGCTATATCACGAGTATTTTAACATTGGCTATATTGGCACTTGGTGTCATGATTTTGAGCGCTGGTGTGGGTGATTGGCGCAGATTGATTAGTCTCGACCACCCAATTCCCGAGGCTTTGTCAATGGCCTTGGGCGAAAAGAATGCTTTGTCCAAAATCTTTGCTAGTCTAGGTTTATTTGGTCTAATCGCCTCTTTTCACTGCAATACAATTAGTTATTCTCGCCAGATTTATGCGCTTGCTCGTGAAGGGTATTTGCCTGAATTTTTATCTGCAGTCAACAAAAGATACCAAACTCCGCACTGGGCGCTTATTGCTGGCGGGCTGATTGGCTTTTTGGCGATTTTTACAGGAACTACCGACAAGATTATCATCATGTCAGGACTTGGGGCGGTGGTGATGTATGCCGTAAGTATGGTTAGCTTGTTTGTATTACGTATGCGGGAGCCTGAATTAGAAAAACCTTTCAAAGCTCCTTTATATCCTTGGTTTCCGATTATCGCTTTGGTGCTTTCGGTGGTATGTATGATTGCCATCATTTACTACAATCCTGAAATTACCTTTTTGTTTGTAGGTATCTTTTTGCTCTTACTTCCTATTTTTCTTTGGCAGAAAAAAAGAAAAAAATGGTAGTGTTTAATTTGAAGAATGATTGATTTGGTAATTTGAAAATTTGGTTTTTGAGTGATTTGAAAATTTGGTAATTTGAAAATTTGAAGATGTGGTAATTGTGGTGATTTTGTGATTTGACAATTTGGTAATTTGAAAAGTGGGTTGATTTGGTAATTTGAAAATTTGGTAATTTGAAAATTTGGTAATTTGAAAATTTGAAGATGTGGTAATTTGGGTGATTTTGTGATTTGACAATTTGGTAATTTGAAAAGTGGGTTGATTTGAGGATTTGAAAATTTGGTAATTTGAAAATTTGGTATTTGGTTGATTTGAAGATTTGGTAGTTTGAA
>NZ_JBMLSD010000119.1:4283-17126 GCF_049240685.1 Flectobacillus sp. | reverse complement strand
ATTTGGTAATTTGAAAATTTGGTATTTGGTTGATTTGAAGATTTGGTAGTTTGAAAAATATGGCTTTGGGTTAAATGAGTGGTGAGCTACATGATACTTATTCTTATCAATAAACTATTCGCAAATGAGCACCTTATCGCTCCGCTCTTCCTTTTTTGTTGGGTAAAAAGGTTTTTTTTTATCATATTCGAATTGTTTTGATTTTTATAGAAAGGGTGAAGTATGGCGATTTTTGATAAAATAAAAAATGTTTTTGTAAAACAACCTAAAGTGGAGATAGTCGAGCAAGTTGAGCAAATTGCTGAAGTACAGTCTTTTGAAGCGTCTCCTGATGTGGAGGTAATCTCTGTTGCGTCCTCGGAAAAAATGAAAGTGTCATCGATTAACCAACCTGACTGGTTGATTAATGAGGATATTCTCCGTGACGAAGGGGTGATTTTTGGACTTTCTGGCTCAAATCCTGAAGAAAAAATTTCAATTATTCGAAGTTATTTTCATCAACAAACGGCCGATACTGAAAAGCTGATTGAACACCGTGAGGAGAAAATCGGGGAACTGAATTATTGGATAAATGAAAAAGAAGGTCTGGTAAAAGAATTAGAACGTAAAATAGAGTTGCTCAAAGAAAAAGAATTTACCGAACAACATCATTTACCTAGAACCATCACAGGACTTTCGTTGGCGATTGGGATAGCTGTGGGCAATTATTTTTTGATAGAAGAAGCACTTCGTGGACGCTTTGAACAAAATAAATTGATTGCTTTGGGCGTATTTATGGCAGGGATGTTCAATTTGTTTGGTCGAATCTCATTTTTACACGACGATGCCAGACAAAGTAATTGGCGTAAAATCCTTGAGGAAATAGGTATGCCTTTGGCTTCTGCATTTTTTGTATTTGCTCAAATTTATGCCTCTCAACCCGCATTGAATGCTTGGGCATTGTTTGCTTTTATCTTTTTCTTATTTATGTTTTCGGGTAAACTTCTGCTGGGTAATTTGGCAGTGCTGAAAGATGATTTAACCATTTTCCAAAAACGAAATCAATTACAACAAGATAAGGTTAAAAAAGTAGCTGAATGGGAAAAAGAGATTGAACAGCATAAAGTTGAAATCAAGGAATATCGTGCCGAGAAACAGTCGATTTTGCCCGAATTGAGTCGATATATTGCCGAACGTACACGTATTAATGCGCATAGAGATATGCTTATTAAGGTTTTTGAAAGTGAATATCACTTGGCTTTAAATTATCGAAGTCGTATCTCTCAGAAAGATATTCAGTCGATGCTAGGAGAGGAGGAAGAGGAATTTTAATAGGGAAAAATGATGGAAGAAAATAAATCTCATGCCGAAAAATATGATTTCCAACATGGTTATACCAGTGGATTGGAATCGGTAGATAAAAATAACTATGAAGGATATTTGTCAAGTCAAGTCAATTTTGAATGGCTTGATAAGCAGCTTCAGGAACAAAAACAAGAGTTAAATAAGCTTGAGGAAAAAATTGCTCATGCAAAGTCAGCTTACAAATCAGCTTTTGATGCGCTTCAGGATAGCGTATTGAAAGTGGGTTTGGCAGGTAAAAACAAAGAACGCCTAGAGTCGGAGCTTTTTGAAATAGATGAAAAAAAGCACCAACTCGAAAAGCGCCGTCTAACAGCTGTCCACAAATATTCACTTTTTGCGGGTATTATTTACTTTATTGCGGGTGTTTCTTTCGTTGCTGGCGATTTGATTATCTCTCACGAAATTGTGGCCTATGCGCTTAATATCCACAATACGGTAGAGGCTTGGTCTTTTGCAGTTGGTTTGGCTATGGTTTCTATTTTACTCAAACCTGCCTACGAACGCTTGATAGAATCGCCCTATTCGGATGGCGAAAGTGCAAAAGCTAAAAAGACTTATGCATGGTTTAAAGGTGTAACGGTGGTTTTTGCGGTGGTGACGCTCTTTGTACTAGGTTGGTTTAGATACGAGGCGTATAAAACCGACAAAATGAAAGAAGGTATCAACAAGGCGATAAAGAATCTCAACAATCAAGTTTTTGACCCGCTCAATCCAACTGCCCCACCGCCACCAGCGGTTCAGGCGCAGATAGAGGCAAAAATGCGTAGTTATGAGGCCCTTAATCAGGATTTGGTGAATAGTCTTTGGGCTTTGGCTTCGTTTGTTTTGTCAGGTGTTTTGTTTGCCTTGGCTGGCGCTATTTGTTTGGGGATTGCTTTTCCGGTATTGCAATGTTATTGGTATCGTTGGCTACAAATCGACCCACAACTTAAGCGTCTGAATAAACAACGAAATAGTCTTCTCCCTCAAATCAAGGCAGAAGATGAAGCTTTGGCTGAGCATTTAATTCAGAAAAATATTCTCGAAAATGATTTACAACTCGTAGAAGATTTTCAAGCATTGGAGAAAGAAAGAGCTAATCTTTTACAGGAAATTAAAGAAATCTACGAAGGAATGAGACTATCGGAGACTGATGCTCGAATTGCTTCATACAACGATGGTTTTGGCAAAGGTTCGATGGTGCGCGATGCAATTAATGATGAAGAATTGTCACAATTTGTTCGAGAAAGCTATTTTACTACTTCTAATCTTGCGAGCAAAGCTAAGTCTTCGTCACCAGAAAAGGCATTGTTTAGTCGTAAACCACAATTACGTCCGCATCAGCAATTACGTAAATTGATTTCGGAGGATTTTGATTCATCGGAGGAATTGTGAGGGGTGAATGATGAATTGTGAGTGATGAATTGTGAATTATAGGTGTAAGTTGTTGGTAATCATAGCATTGTTTTTTTGTAAGTGAAAACACTGATTACTGGACAAAATTTAATTTACTAGTTCAAGACTTAGTCTTGGACTCATTTTTTTAACAGTTTGAAACTGGGTTTTAAAGTTCAGTGAAAAATGTCAAACATCAGAATGACACTTTCTGATTTTGTCTAGTAATCAGGTGAAAATAATATAATCATTAATACATTTTTATCTAATTCCTACGGCATAAAGCCTAGAGCCTCAATATTTATTCACTCTAAAAACTAAGAAAATTATGGGATTATTTGATGCATTGATGGGAAACGCCTCGGAGGTTTCCTCGCATAAAGTTGCTGAAGAGTTTGCACCAATTTTGATTCATGGTGAAGAAGTTGTAAAGTCATTTCGATTGATTCGAGATATGTTTGTATTTACCAACAAAAGGTTGATTTTGGTAGATAAACAAGGTTTGACAGGTTCGAAAGTAGACTTTCATACCATTCCATACAAAAGCATTAATCATTTTTCGAAAAGAAGTAATGGTTTGCTAGATTTGGATGCAGAGCTGATCATTTGGGTAAAAGGAAGCGATGCACCACTCATTAAAGAATTTAGGAAAGGCGAAAATATCAACGATGTTTATAAGGTTTTATCTACTTATGTTTTGTAAGAGATAGCTTTATACTAAAACACAAAAGGTGCGATAGAATCCAAGTTAAGTTGGGTTTTATTGCACCTTTTTGTGTTAAAAGAGAGAATCGAAATAAGGCTTATTAAAACAAGAAAGAGTTGTCTTTTATCGGAACATTATTCGCATCCAATAACTGAAGCTTAATTTTAATATTCCCCTTGGTTGCTTTTTGGTGGTCATAATAGAGCATATAATTTTGAGCATATATTTCATTCTTTTCTTTTTTTGAAAAAACACCTTTTGCCAATCTAAAATTGATTATACCACCATATTTTCTGTAATTTTCATGATGATATTCATGGAAATCAATAGCGGCAGTACTATCTATGCTTCCTTCCACTATGATGGATACATTACAGTTTCCCATAGAAGATTGTAAATTATCTACGAGAATGGCAGTATCTTTTTCACAATGAGTGATAGAATATTCACGGTAAGGTTCTCTGGTAGTGCATGAACTTAGCACAGTTGCAAATAATAAAGCTTTAATAGAGTTTTTAGGGCTGATTTCCATTTGATTTACTTGGTAGAATTAATTTGAATTGACCTAAAGTTGGAACACCATTGATGTTGACAATTGACCACAGGCTACCTTGAACTCCAAGATTCTTTAATAAATCTTCAGTCCAGTAGTTTAAAGATAAACCTATGTTATTGTTTCTGGCATCCATAATACTATTGAGTGAATTACCTTGTCCACATTCATGTGCAATTAACATGTTATTAGCTGTAGTATAACCAAAAGTAGCTTTTAAATTGTATGCTATTTTGGTATGGACAAAAGCATTGTTTATTCCCTCGTCAATTTTCCAACCTGCGAATAGACCACCAGGTTTGATGAGGTTTTCTCCATACGTTTTGGCATCATAATAAATAAAACCGAATTGTACGATTTGTCTATATGTCAAGGTTTTCAAGATATTGATTTCAGCATCATTTAATCTCATATTGAATTTTAAAAGCATATTGTTTATATATGCAATTACCTTTGCTTTAAATTCAGCAGAATTTAAAATTTCATCATCCATTGAAATACCTGCATAAGGGCTAAATGTTACTGTTTGGCGTTCTTCAACGTGAGTAGAATTATTGTACCAACTCAATATCATATCAAAGTTATTCCCTCGCCTATAAATACCATAAACTGTCACTTCACTTAGCATGACGCTTCCGTCATCAATACGGCTTGAACTAGCTCTTATAATTTTGGTCGGTGAAGATGGTTCTACATTCTCTTCTTACTTATCGCAACTTGCTTAGGATACTAATAAAGTTACGAATAAACTTAAAAATAATAGTTTTGCTTTCATTTTAATAGATTTTTAATAAAAAAATAAGATAAATGATAGAATTTGGCGCCATTTTCTATTGTAAAATTCAGCTTATTGATATACATTTACTATGCTAAAAAGTTGTTTTACAAAACCTATATAGTTGTATTTTGAAACCTTAAATAGTTCTTTAACCGTTTACCCCTTAATTAGTATGAGATTAGGAAATAAGATTAGAATGATCCGTGAATTGAAAGGAATTTCACAAGAGGCTGTAGCTATTTATTTAGATATTTCTCCCCAAGCCTATGGAAAAATTGAACGTGAAGAAACAAAACTAGATTTTGACCGATTAGAAAATATAGCCAATTACCTAGGTTTATCTATTGAGCAAATTCTCGGGTTTGATGAAAATAAGTTACTAGGTTCGAAGGATGAGTTAAAGGGGAAGATAGCTTCAGAAGCTCCAATGTTAAGCGAAAATGGTAAAATTATAGAGAGGCTTTTAATAACCTTAGAAGCAAGATTCAATCGATATGATATTCTTCTGGAAAGAAATTTAGATATCATTGAAAGATTTGGGGAGCTAATCAACTCTAAATAAAGAAGTGGTGGATAAGTCTTCAGACTTATCCACCACTTCTTTATTTTATAACTACAGTATCTTGAGAAGCAAACAATGAAATTATCTCACAATTGAGTATCCCAGACTTGGCATTTTTGTGTTTGTAAACCAAGTTATAGTCATCCTCATAAATTTCATTTTTTAGGACTGTATCTATTTTTCCTTTTGGTAATGCCACAAAGAATGGACCCATATCATGACCTATTGAAGTGAGACTAATATGTATCGAATCATCAATGTTACCTTGAATTTTTAAATAAATTGCTTTAGCAGGTTTAGACCCAAGGAGTCCTTCTACTTTGATTATAGTATCTTTATCACAATGAGTAATGGAATATTCACGGTAACTAGGTCCTCGGCTGGTGCAGGATAACAGGCTTGCTAAGCCAAATGGAATAACAATACGAAGAAATGAACGAGTGTTTAATTGCATGGTGAAGAATTTTAAAGGTTGAAACTATTTATTTGAATGTGAATTAAAATCTATTCAAAAGCTGTAACGGTAACTCCGAATTTATACATAAGACCTTTTTGAAATATAGAGCCATCGGTGATGCAATTCCATCTCCACTTACCGTTTTGAAAAGTCCAGTAATAACTTTTGCCTGAATCTTTTTCCGAATCTATCCTTGTGCTAGGAATATAGGGACAATTCGATTTCTCTTGTGATACATTATTTTTGTCCAATCGCCACTCCGAATGACAAAATATTTCGAGTCCCACAAATACTCCTTCTTTTGAAAATGGGATTTGATATTTACTTATATCTATTTCTAAGTTATTTGAAAATCTAGAGAAATTGATCATCAGATTTTCAGTTAGTAGGTCTGTTGAAGGAAGACCTGTTATGGGATCAACTTTCTGTACCCTGATTCGAGCTTTCGGTCTCTCAGTAAGGTTCCTAAAACCATCAATATCATACTGTACATTTTTTAAGAAACCATCGATTCCTTCGTTATTGGGTATATGCACCACGTACATTTGTAACTTTGATATGCCACCTGGTCTCCATTTTGAATGTCCATATTGTTTGGTATGATAATAACCTAATTCTACATCATGTTCTTTTTTGTCCTTTTTTGCTTTAAAGGTTATTTCACCCAACTCGATATTAAGTTCTTCCAGAAAAATGAGATTAGTAGTATCCTTTTTGAAGTTTTTAGAAGAAAGGATTTTTGTTTTAAAACCCACACAAGATACCGCCACCGAGTCATTTTGTTTCTGAACAGACCAATAAAAGAGCCCTTCTTCATCGGTGTGAATGCCTACATTGGTGTTTGGATTATAGACATTGGCAAAAGAAATACCAAGGTTGGTTTTAGAATCAACGACTTTCCCTTTTATAACTTGCGCATGAATAGGATAACTTAAAAGGGTCAGTGTAATAAGGAGTAAATGAAGTTTTGAAAACATGGAGTTAGTATAACAGGTAAAACATAGAAACTAAATTAATTACTAAAAATAGGTATTTTGATTTTATAAATGGGATTTCTGTTTTCGGAAATAAAGTAAAATAGCTCTATTTTTTGCAAAAAATAAAAGCTTATACTTCCGAAATCCAAGATCCAATATCAGAAATAGACAGTAAAGTTCTAATCCTCAATTTTTAACTCGGCAACACAATTGATTAAACTATCAAACTACTCAACGAATACTGTTGTGTATTGCAGAAAGAAACGCTGTAGAAATAATATCCCATGCGATTGGTGGTGTATCGGCGCCATACATATACGAGTGGGCTACCCACACTGACTTTCAAGAATTGTGCCTCTTGCGCTTTTGCCAATACACAGGATACTTCTTGCTCGACACCTGAGGCTTCTACGTGATAATTCACACGCAATGACTCCATAATTGAATCATTCACAAAGGGCGTCATGATAAAACCTGGTAAATTGATATTGGGCAAATAGTAATACTCAAACATTACAGGTGTAGCCTGGGATTGGTGTAGGTTCATCGCAACGATACAGCCTGCTTGACGTTCTGCTTCTGAAATAGGAAAGAAAAAAGCGGGGTCCCATGCCTGAATAGAAGGCCTACCAATAATCTTTGATTGTAGCGTTATCTCTTCGTTACTATTGAGCTGTTTGGGGTCTCTAAAAGCCAATAATCCCACCGTTTTTCGTCGAAGATTTACAAAACTTCCTTTTCCCTTTTGCTTGCGGATATAGCCATCTTTCACAAGCTCGTTGAGGGCTTGTCGAACAGTCATACGAGTGATTTGATGCAAATCGGCTAACTGATTTTCGGATGGTAATAAATCATCTTGTTGATAAATACCCGAAATAATCTGATGTCGAAGGCTCTCGTATAGTTGTCGATATTGTGGAATTTGCATGCGCTTTGAGGAATTAGGGTGCAAAAATACAATTCTTCAGCAAGACTTCTGCACTCTTCAGAAAAGGTTTCTCTAATTTGATGATATGGTGTTTTGTAATATGCTGATAGATAGGTTTTTGTAAAAATATTTATGATAAAAATTAGTATTCAATAGTTGATTATTGGACAAAATGGACGTTCCTAGTTCAAGATTTTGTCTTGGACTTAGTCCTTTATCCAGTTTTAAACTGATTAGAGGACTGAGCCGTCTAAAATCCGCTTACTAAACTTGCCCGTTTTGTCCAATAATAAAACTACAGCCTAATCATCTCTTTTACTCAATCGAAACTTTTTTTACATTATCGATAATATGCTTATCGATTAGCTTATGAATCGGGTCTATACCAGCTTTGAGTGGTTCTTCTTTCACGATAAGTTTGAGTGTTTGCTCCTTTTTATTGAAACGATGTTTTTTTAGATAAATTAATTTATCATTTCCTGCTGCATCTTTTCCATAAACGCCCACATCAATCCAGTCATTCATGCCAATTACTTTCTGATTTCCAGACTTATCTGCACGGCTTTTTTCTGTAGAGATTTTTAGAGTAATCTCGTAGGTATTATTTTTCAGCTTTTTAGCGGTGGCAATGTCTGTTTTGTTTTCGTATAAAGTGATTGTTTCAAAAAGGTCTGTAATCAGATATTTCAAAGAATCTGGCGTTGCTTTTTTGAGATACGATAATAAATCTAAGGTTGTTGGATAGCGTTTCTGAGGGCGGTCAGGACCTGCATATTTCCAATCTTTGGCATATTGGGACAAGGCTTGATTTACCTTCTCTTCACCAATATAATCTTGCAAAGCATACAAGCACACAGAGCCTTTGTTGTAATGGATATATTGTTGATTTTCACATAAATACAAAGGTTGTTCCTTCTTGCGCTCGGTGGCACGTCCAAAGAGATATTCATCCAAATTGTATTTCATAAACTTTTGCATAGCCTCGGTAGAAACTTGGTTTTTGAGTACCATCAAGGCCGAATATTCAGACAAAGATTCTGAGAGCATACCATTGCCTTTTACATTGGCTTCGATTACCTGATGCCCCCACCACTGATGGCCTAATTCGTGAGCTGTTACATAAAACGGAATATCAGGGTCGTCTTTTTGAATATCCATCACAAAGCCCATACTCTCCGAAAATGGAACCGTATTGGCAAAAGATTGTGCAAAAGATGCATATCTAGGAAACTCCATGATGCGCATTTGTTTGTATTGAAAAGGGCTGAAGTTTTTTGAGTAATACCCCAAGGCCTTTTTCATTCCATTCATAATTCTATCTAAATTTTTCTCATGGCCTTTGTTATAGTAAATTTCTAGGTTGATACCATTCCAATTTTCACGTTTTACCTCATATCTTGCCGACACAATCGAGTAAAAATTTGCCATAGGTTGATCCATACTGTAGCTAAAATAGCGACGATTGTTGGCATTCCAAGACTTTTGTAAATAGCCCGGTGCTATAGCAATTTGGTCAGACTCAGTACCAATTGTCATCGAGAAGCGTATAAGGTCTGCATCGTCCCCAAATAAGTTACTAGATAAGCCATGTGGGTCATTCTGATTGGGTAGGCGGTCTTCTTTGGGTTGTAGGCCATGATCTTTTCTATCATCTTTCTCGCTCAGCTCAAAGCCATCAAGATATCCCAATTGTGGAAAATAAGAGCTATTGTTAAAGAATGTGCCATTATATACAATGTTTGTACCCGTTACACTGGATAAGAAACTTTTGGCACCCACTTTTAGCTTAAAGTCCATTTTTACAGAATCTTGTGGCGCAAGCGCTTTTTGTAGGCGATAAATCGTAAATTGATAGTCTTTCCATTCTTTTTGTTTTGAAAAAGGACGGTCAAATTGTAGTTTTTCTACATCAATATCAGCTTCGAACGAAATATAGATATCTTGGATAGGTTTACTGGTTTTATTCTTCAAATAGTAAAAACCTTCGGTTTCCATTTTTCGCTCATACGGAAAAAGCTCAACTTTAAGATTGGACTCTACAATTTTGGGCTGAGGGGCATTTTCATATTTTTTTAGCGTCTTCTCAAAATTTGCTCGAAGTTTTTTGTTTTCATCAGAGGAGCGATAGGTATCCAAAAAATTAGTGTTGTAAAAAATATACCCTCCAGTACCAACTAAAACTAATACACTCAAGATGCTAGCAGTCAACAGGGGTCTACTAAAGCGGTGATTACTAGCCTTAAGTCTTGTCTCGAGCAACTCATCGGCTCCTCTTACCGAAATTATCGTAGCTCCAATAAAGATTATCATCACAAAGGCCAACCAATAGGTACTAGTCCACGTAAAGGGTAATACAAAGTGACCATAAATATTCATATCAGAATACTGTCCTAGGCTTTGTCCTCCAAAAGTGAGCAAAGGATGTTCGATACCCATTAGGGAAAGTACAGCAGTTAATACCAAGAAACCGACTGAAATGGCAATTCCTAAAAATTTATCATTGACAATAACTTGGATAAAAAAGAAGAACAAGAGAAACTGCGTGATAGAAATCAAGGTAGACGAAAATAGGGTACCAAAGTACACCGATAATTGAAAATCAAAATACCCCTGCACTGCTTGAATCAGGACACTAAGGCCGATAAAAAAGAGAAAGAGTGTGCAGAAAACCCCAATAAGAGATAAAAACTTGCTAAATAACCCAATAAAATCGGGCATCGGCATAGCATCAAAAATCAAATGAAATTTGACAATTCGTTCTTTCCAAACCAGCTCACCTGCGTAGGTTACGGCAATTGCCAAATAAAAAAACTCCAGAATGCCCAAAGCACTAAGCATATTGGCAGTGGTAGGAAGGGTGTTTACCCCAAACCAACTTTGGGTATTGCCCACAGTAGCTATAAATAAAGCAAAACCAGAAATGACAATAGTAAGAAAAGGTACTTCTTTAAAAATAGTACGATAATAAAATTTGGTTAAGCTCCAAAATTGCTGCCAATAAGTCTTTGTTGTGAGATTTTGGTGTACTTGAGGAATCACAACGTTTTCAGGTCTGATATGGAGTTTTTCTTTTTTCTGAATTTTGCCTTTTTTAAATAAAGAACTTCGAACAACATTGAAGCTAAAACTCCAGTAAGTAATTGCCAAAATCAGGATTGATAGACCTACGACCATTAATCTGTTATACAACAAAACTCCTTTTAATGGAATCATCCACATATTTCGTTCGGCAGGTGACCAGTAGCGAATTGTCGTGTTGAGACTAATAAGCCCAAACGGATCTGTGTAACTGGCTAGTTCGCGGTTGTCGATATTGGATAAAAGTTGTTGGGCGATATTATACACGACAAAAAGAATAATTCCTTGTGTATAAATCATCACCGATTTTCGAGTCAATGCGCCAGCAGCAAAGAATAATGCGCCTGTAAATAGCAAATTGGGTACAACCATTATCAAAAATGGTTGAATAAAGTGCAATAAATTAAAAGGAAGTAAGTTTTCGGCTTTACGATTTGGGAGAAAGTCGCCAATAGCCAATCCAAGCCAGAAACCCGAAAAGATAAAAAGTAAAACTATAAAAGAACCAATAAAGCGCCCCATCAAGTAATCAAACTTGCGGATAGGGTTACTAAACATTAATGCCTCGGTATTGTACTCAAAGTCTCTTAAGATTGCTACACCCATTACAGCGGAGGTAATCATACAAAAAAAGTAGGAGACAATTCCTTGTAAAAAAGCGATGATAAAGGGAGCGTTTTCTTTGATTTGCTCACTTCTAGTAACTATATCTTTGAGCTCGGTGGTTACGATAAGTATGGCCGTAGCAAAAAGCAGTAAAAAGTATATCCAAGTCGCAGGTCTTTTCTTGCGATAGTTGATTTCAAACCTAATAAATTCTAAAAGCATAGTAAAAAGAGGTTAGGCGTTAGCGAATATTTTTCCGAAATATACATCTTCTAAATCTGGATTTACCGCTATAAATCCATCATCAGGTTGGCTATCCGACAATATATTAATCACGGGCGTTCCTGCTATCAATCGATCAGAAATCACCGTGAAGTGCTCTTTATAATTGCTTAATTCGGCTTTCGAAATACGTTTTTGCCATACTTTTCCCTCGAGTTGTGCCATTGCATCAAAGGGATTTCCTTTGTATAATACCTGACCTCTATTGATAATCGCCATGTCTGAACATAACTCCTTGACATCCTCAACGATGTGCGTTGATAAGATGACAATAGTATTTTCGCCTAACTCAGAAAGTAAGTTCAAAAATCGGTTACGTTCGGCTGGGTCGAGGCCTGCCGTTGGTTCGTCAACGATAATCAGCTTTGGACTAGCAATAAGGGCTTGGGCGATACCAAAACGTTGTTTCATACCACCAGAATAGCCTCCCAAATTTTTGGTGCGAGCTTCCCAGAGATTTGTTTTTTGTAATAAAGATTCAACCAATTCTTTACGCTCTGATTTGTTGGTAATACCCTTCAATACTGCCAGGTGGTCGAGTAGTGTGAGTGCATCGATTTTGGGATATACTCCAAATTCTTGAGGCAGGTAACCTAAGGTTTTACGAACTTCATCTTTCTGAGTAAGAACATTGATGTCTCCCAGCATGATGCTCCCGGCGTCGGCTTCCTGTAAGGTGGCAATGGTGCGCATCAAAGAGGACTTTCCTGCACCATTAGGGCCCAGCAAACCAAACATACCTTGATTGATGGTTAGATTTACGTTATTGATGGCATGTACACCATTCGAGTAGGTTTTGTTGAGATTGGTAATTGTTAATTGCATGCGGTCGAAAGGTTTTTTGAAAAAAGAATTAAGGTAATATACTAAAAATGTTCAATAATCTGGTGCAAAAAAAGGATGAAGATTAGATAGAGAACCATAGGCGTGCCATAAGGTTACAAAGATTAACTTCTTTGAATACGGCTTTGGTTAATTGTCAAAAAAAAACCTCCTGTTTTCTGCATGCCTGAGCATACAAAATAACGAGGAGGTTTTTAGCGTTCGAACATTTTGGTTATGTACAAACGGTCATATAAGAATGGATTGGATACCTTGAAAAAAATCAAAATCAATTTCAAAACATCACTATTAAGTTATGAAGCAAAATAAAATTAAATTTTGAGCTTTCGGCTTTCAGCTCTGGGCATTCGGCAAA
>NZ_JBMLSD010000119.1:0-4183 GCF_049240685.1 Flectobacillus sp. | reverse complement strand
CCTAATGCCTGTTGCCTAATGCCTTTTACCTAAACACATAACTTAAATCTACTTCAGCATGAATACTTATACCGACATAATATCTTTTTCTTTTTCTACAAAAACAGCTTCCACTTTAGTGATATAATTGTCAGTAAGTTTTTGGACGCGTTCTTCACCCGCTTTGATAGCGTCTTCAGAAACACCATCATTTTTTAGTTTGCGGATAGAATCATTAGCATCTTGACGAACTTTTCTGACGTTAACTTTGGCTGTTTCGATTTCTGTTTTTGCCTTTTTTACTAATTCTTTACGTCTTTCTTCAGTCATTGGAGGCAAGTTTAGGCGAATCACCTCGCCGTCGTTCATGGGTGCCAGGCCAATATTTGAGTTACGGATAGCCTTTTCGATTTCAGCAATCATTTTTTTCTCAAAAGGCTTCACTACGATTGAACGAGCGTCGGGAGTTGCGATAGAAGCAGCTCCTGTAAGTGGAGTCATCATACCATAGTATTCCACCTGAATCCCGTCGAGCATAGCAGGAGTTGCCTTTCCAGCACGAATCTTAGCTAGCTCAATAGTTAGGTGCTTCATGGCGCCATCCATTGTTTCTTTGGCAGCATCAAGATAAAATTCTATTTCTTCCATTTGTTGTAATGAGTGGGTTGTGAAATTCAAATAGTTCGCTAGAGGCATTCAAAAAAAATCGGACAGCCTCATGGTAAAAACTACGAGGGGCTATCCGATGTTTGAAGGCTATAAATTAGCTAATGAGCGTTCCTACATCTTCACCCTGCACAAGCTTAGTAAGGTTGTCTGGTTTGTTCATATCGAACACGATGATAGGGAGTTTATTTTCTTGGCAAAGCGTAAACGCTGTTGCATCCATAATTTTTAGACCTTTACCGAGCGCCTCAGAAAAAGAAAGCTGTGCATAACGTGTAGCTGTTGGGTCTTTTTCAGGATCGGCAGTATATACACCATCTACACGAGTTCCTTTTAATACAACATCAGCTTCGATTTCGATAGCACGTAGTGCTGCTGCTGAGTCGGTTGTAAAATAAGGGTTACCAGTTCCGGCACTGAGGATAATAATTCTTCCTTTTTCAAGGTGACGAATCGCACGACGACGAATCATTGGTTCGCAAACAGCTTCGATTTTGATGGCAGTCATCAATCGTGTAAACATTCCGTGCTTTTCTAAAGAAGCCTGAATCGCCATACCGTTGATTACTGTTGCCAACATACCCATATAGTCGCCTTGTACGCGGTCGATACCTACTTTGGCAGCACTTGCGCCACGGAAGATATTTCCTCCACCTATAACAATGGCAACTTCAACACCTAAATCGTGTATTTTTTTGATTTCTTGGGCATATTGCTCCAAAATTGAAGGTTCGAGAACTTCGCCATCTGAACTGAGGGCTTCACCTGAGAGCTTAAGAAGAATTCTTTTGTACTTGGGTTTGTCCATGAGAATTTTTTTTTTCGGTCGCAAAGATAAACAAAGTTTTTTAGTTTGGAATAGCCCCGATTTGAACTTAGATGATTTTTATCTTACTTCAACTATTCAAAAAAGGCTTTTCGGTATTGGCGCGATGGGTTGCGAGTTTCCCAACTTTACAAAAATAGCCCAATTACTTCTAAATTGTAATTGGGCTATTGGGTATTTGTGCAACGTGTTAGTAAAAGGTTGAAATGTGTACTTTTTCTCCTAATTTTATTCAAACTCTATCATAACTTTGTTTTTCTCTACATTTTCTTTTGGCGCTACTTTGATACTTTTTACTTTACCATCGCCTGTGGCCTTTAGTACGTTTTCCATTTTCATGGCTTCCAAAATTAAAAGAGTATCTCCTTTTTTGACAGCATCACCCACAGCTACTTTGATATCAACTACTAGACCTGGCATGGGTGCTTTCAAGTCATTTACTTTTGCCGAGGCCGCATTACTCATACCCAGTTGATCAAGCAATAAATCAAAACGGTCTTTTACACCCACGGTATATACAGCGTTATTGATTTTTAGAACAAAACTTTTGTTGGCATAATCTGCTTCGAGTACTTCGGCATTGAAGGAGCGATTATTATATAGGATACTAAATTTTCCGTCTTCTGCTTGTGCAAAATCCCAAACAAAAGGCTCTCCATTGAGCGTTGTTTCTGAGGCATTTTGCAGAATATCGAAAGTCTTATTATTTACACTTGCTTTTAACATGGCTCCTTGTATTTTGTTTTGTTACGAACTTTTATTGACCAAATATACACCAACTAAAATAATTGACATACCTAAATAGTGCTCAATAAGTATAGCTTCCTGATCGAGTGCTCCCCAAATCATGGCTACAATAGGAATCAGATAGGTAACCGAACTAGCCAATACGGCTGAAGTCATCTGTATCAGTCTATTAAATAACACCATTGCGATGGCCGAGCCCATTACTCCAAGTAAAACAGCATATCCCAAAGCTGGTAAGGCGCCTTCTTGGGAGAGTCTTTCTGTAAAATCTGTGCTAAACAAAACAATCCCTGATACCGGCCCAATGGTCATGAATATACAACTGGTTATCACAAGCGAGTCGAGCCCAATATTTGTGAGGTATTTTTTGGTAAGCTGAAGATTGATTCCGTAGAGGAGTGTCGCCAAAATTACTAGTAAGGCATACAGGTTGATGGAGATTTTTTCTTTTCCAGCCAATACCAAAATTAAAGCACCCACAAAGCCTAATAGGATGCCATAAAGTTGTCGTTTGCTGATACGATTATGGAAAAATAGTCCGCCTATGATGAGTGTAAATAGGGGGGTAGTTGAGTTGAGTGCTCCCGATATGGCGCTGTCTAATTTGGTACCTGCCAATGAGAATAAAAATGCTGGAAATAAATTGCCGAGGCATCCAACCAATAAGAACTTGTACCAATCTTTGAAGGGGATTTTTTGGAGATTGTACAAGAATATGGGAATAAAAAAACAAAATGCCGCAAAAATACGAATAGACCCTACCTGAGAAGCCTGAAATATATGCAAGCTTTTTTTGACTAAAATGAATGAGCTCCCCCATACTAGTGCCAATAAGATTAATAAAAACCACGCAAGTGCTGATGTGGATTTTTGGGAAGAAAGCGTATTTGTGTTGTTCATAAGAGATAATGTTGAATAATGCTTGTGCTTTGGCAAGCAAAAGCAATCAAAAATTTGGGATTGACAAGTTCTATGTTTTTTTAACAAAAACCAATGAAGAGAGAGTTTCTTAAAAAAAGAATAAGAGAGAAAAATTAGGAGGTCAAAAATAGTAGAACCTAATTTTGGTATAAATAATGCCAACCAGAAAAATAATTACTTATAGCTTGGGGCAATCGGTACCTTTGCGAGTGCGCTTGGGTAGTTTGAAGCCTCCTTTGAAACAACTCGTAAGCCCAAATTGAATAATAGTTCCGCTATTATGTGTGGAGGAAGATGTACCAATTTCGAAATGGATTCCCACATAGGATTTTAACATGAGTCTCATGCCAAAAAAAATCCCGACGGCTGGAGCTACTTGCTTTTGGTAGTAATCACCCCCTACCATAGCCCCAAAGTATGGGTCAAGGTTTGACTCATTTGAGTTGCTCAACTCACCAAAATGTTGATATCCTCGAAAAAACAATTGTTTATAATTTGTGAACTCTGTTGTAAACTGTGTGTATTGTAAACCAATTCCGTAATAGGAACTTTTAAGGATGCGTTTTTCTAGTCCTAAACTAACAAGTTGAGGACTTTTTTCGAGTATTCTAGTAGATTTATCCTTATTCAAATCCGAGCCGTGTGCAAAATAAAGGTAAAAAGGGTGTAGTTCTTGCGCAATAAGCACTTGGCTTAGCCCTGTAAGCAGTAGGGTTGAAATTATTAGCCTTTTCACATATTTTATATTTACTACTTGAGGAATCGTGCAAAATTAGATTTTAGTTTTTTGTTTTAGGTACAAAGCAAATCGTGTTAAATTGTATTTTAGTAACCATAGATACCTTTTTGCCGAATGCCCAAAGCTGAAAGCTGTAAGCCATAAGCTAAAGAAAAAAAGCGTTTTTATGAAATCATAAAGACCTTTTACCTGATTACTGGACAAAACGAGAAAGTCTGATTCAGATGTATCGACTTTTTCACGCATTTTTAAAAAAACAGTTTTAAACTGTTAAAAAAATGAGTCCAAGACTAAGTCTTGAACTA
>NZ_JBMLSD010000118.1:5846-28033 GCF_049240685.1 Flectobacillus sp. | reverse complement strand
CCTGCTAAACTTACGATACAAAGTTCTAAAAGGTTTCTTAATTTTTAACCCAAATAGACAGCTTTTGTTTGAGATTTTATATCACAAAAGCCTTTGGCATTTCTTTTTGAAGTCAAGCAAATACCTTAAAAACTTGTATATCAAAGGTATTTGCTCAAACTTTGGCTCCCTAAACATTTTTCTACTGGCGTAAAGACTTTTCTTATTTTAGTCAATCCAACCTTCTGGCTTGAAAGGTGTGCGATACAAACCCTCTAAACATGGCACTTTGTCTTGACAATTGACTGCACCTGGAGGGCAGGAATAAATAAACCCAGGTAAAACATTAACAAAAGGTTTTTCAGAATCGGGAACTCCCTTTTGCCTGTCTATATAAAAAACCTTTTTCTGAACGGAATATACATCAAAAAGACCAAGTATTTTCTCAGAGGCATCCGACTTTGATTTTATATTTAAACTAAAACGTGTTTCTGCTGGAACATCAAATAAGGTTCCAGTATTTTGAGTTTGATTGGCTAGACTTTGATAATAATCATAAGCGTCCTTTGTAATAGCACGTTGTTCGAGCCTGAGGTAATAGCTAGAATAGTTATCAAATGGCACTCTTGCCAATTTTTTACCTGTAACTTTTTGACCATTCAACAAAGCGTCCGATAAAAGATTCAAATCATTGCTAAATGTTAGATTCCAACAAGGAGAGCTACACAAGTAATTCCAAACTTCGTCAGTTGGAATTCGTGGAGGTTCGCATGTACTTGTGCTAAAATTGTATTTAGCTCCATTGTAACAAGACATACAAAAGGGGGCACGTTCGTAGTGTTTCCAGAACCACTGATAATAATCGCCCGATTCGGGATTATCCTGAAAATCTCCATAAACATTAAATCCAACTCGTCTCGAATCTGCCTTTCCATACGCATCATTAATTTCAAATTGAGTAATGATATTTTCTAGGTCGGGAGATTTACGCATTTTTTCGGGTAAAGACTCATATTCCTTTCCATTGGCAAGACGGATATGCAAGGTATATGTTTCGCCAACGATGCCTTTGAATGAGGCCGAAGAGGCATACACCCCCTTCGCACTCGACACCTCCGATTCGGTGTAGTTTTCTGTAAGTCCAGAAGCGCTGGTAATCCAAACTTTTGCGCCTGTAATAGGAGTAAATCCAGATGTACCATCAATTTTGTCGGCAGACCAATAAATTTTGACTTTTTGTCCTTCTGCTAAATTGTTTAAAGGAGCTTCTACCGTTAAAAATTTTAGATAAGCAACTTGTTCAAAATCGTCAACGGGATTAATGCAGGAAATAAAACTAGCAACAAGTAGAATATATAGCGAAAAATTAAAATATCTTTTCATTGTGTTACAGGATAGATTTACAAAAACTTAAAATTATAGGTCAACGAAATAAACGGGGCTCCAAAAACACTCAGTTCGTAAGGTTTTACCCCATAAGCCACAGGTTTAAAAAATACAGAATAAGCATTCTTACGTGCATATATATTATACACCGTAAAAGTCCAGCTACCTTCCCAGCGTTTTTCTTTTAAGGAAGGATTCGTAATAGTCCATGAAAAATCTAAACGATGGTAATCCGAAATACGTCCATTATTGCGAGAGACATACACAGGATAACGTTGATTATCGATTTGAAACAATCCAACTGGAGATGATACAGGTCTACCTGTCTGGTAAGCAAAGGTAAATGAAAAACTATGGTGCTTTGTCGGCGTAATATTGACCAACATATTAAAATTATGAGGTTTGTCATAATTTGAAGGAAACCATTCTCCGTTACTAATTTGCTGCACATTCGGAAAATCGCCCAACATCTGTTGTAGGCTTCGCGCATACGTGTAGCTCAACCAGCCATTTACCTCTCCCTTCTTCTTGGTAAGCATCAACTCCAATCCATAGGCTTTTCCCTGACCAGAAATCAGTTGGGTTTCGATGTTCTTATTAAGTTGCAAATTAGCACCCGAAATATAATCTAAGATATGATGAGCATGACGATAATAAGCCTCCGCAGACAATTCCCATATTTCATCTTTGAAAGAATGGAAACCACCAATTGTATAAAAATCACTAAACTGCGGCTTTACATATTCATCAGCTAGTTTCCATCTTGCCGTAGGTAAAGGAGTCGTATTATTAGAAATTAGCTGGAAAAATTGTTGCATTCTATTATACCCTAGTTTCAAAGTATTCTTTTCATTAATAGAATACTTCATCGTTAACCTAGGCTCAAGGCCACCGTAAGATTTCATAACTTCCCCAGCGCTATAGGTTCTTGTACTTAGCACAGTATTTAATGATTTAGGCTCTGTAGTCAAATAAGTATTGACAGTACCTGCACCCAAAGCAAGATAATGTGCATATCTTAGTCCAGCCTGAATCGTCAATTTTTCATTAAATTTATATTCATCATCCACAAAAACACCAAATTCCATTCCATGTTCGTTTGGTAATTCGACCGATGCAATTCTCGATTTTACTTCCCGATTTAAACTACCTGGTTCTATATCATAGCGAATAGCACTGATTCCAATGTTAATCTTTTGTTTTTCGGAAGGTAAATAATCAATTTGAGCTTTGAGATTATTATAAAAAACTTGATTTCTCAAGTCAATATTATTGACAGAATCTGGCGAGTAAGTTTTGGTTTTATAAAGACTCGTCACACCCACTACCTCCAAACTCACTTTGGGATTAAAGTAATGACTCCAATGAATAGAAGCGTTTTTATGTCCATAATCAAATTCTGTTTTCTTAGCAATTACATTTTCCAAACTAAATAAAGAATCCACTTGGTAGTAGTCTTTGCTCAGATAGCCAGACAAAGTAATCGTATTGTTTTTGTTTGGTCTATAAAATACCTTCGTGGCAAAATCATAAAAATTTGCCTTGGTATTTTTCATATTATCTGGTGCCAACCATTTGAAAAGAAAATCATTAAAAGATACCCTTCCAGCCACTAGCACCGACAGTTTTTCTTTAATGATTGGAATTTCGGCCATCGCTCTGTTTGATACCAAACCTATCCCTCCTGAAAGTTTAAATTTCTCAGTACTTGGCTCTGTAACTTTTATATCAAGCACAGAAGCACTCCGACCACCAAAACGAGCAGGAATCCCTCCTTTGTACAATTCTAATTCACGAATTGCATCAGAGGCAAATACCGAAAATAGTCCAAAAAGGTGAGTAGGATTAAAGATTGGCATATCATCGATATAAATGAGGTTTTGGTCAACATTTCCGCCACGTATATTTACACCATTAGAGCCTTCACCAACGGAGGATACGCCCGGTAGGGTTTGTATAGACCTTATAATATCAATTTCTCCCATCATAGCTGGGAGTTTCTTGATACCTTTTATATTTAGTAAAGTTACCCCTAAAGAGGGCGTTTGAATATCTTTCCGAAGTGCCTGGCTCGATACGATTACCTCCTCTAAGGTTTTACTGACTTCGTCTAATTCTATATTCAAAGAAACATTTTTTGATAGGTTAACTCGTGTGCGATAGGCCTTGTATCCTAGTGCGCTTACCTTTATCACATATTCACCATTAGGTAAATACAACAAAAAGGCCCCTGTAGAATCACTGATAAATCCCGACTTTTTGAAGTCCAAAAAAATACTGGCATTAGGAAGTGGTTCGCCTGTGCGCGAATCAATGACCTTTCCACGAATTTCTAAGAGATTATTTAATACTTTGTTTTGAGAAAAGCTGGGCTTTGAACTTCCTATTACTAAGAATAGCAATAGTATTTTCAGCAAAATTGCTGTTTTGCGTAGTTGTTGAATCATGTAGATAAGTATTTGAGGAAGACACTTAAGTCTAATTGTTGGTAAAAAACACCAATATAAGTAATTTTCGTCATTACCCCGTGGCATTCTATACCAACGGTAATGTATTAATGATAAAGCACAAAATTTTATCTACCTAAAGCAAAACTGCCTCTATGCATATTGCAAGAGGCAGTCAGAAAAACCAAAATCGGTAAAATTATAGTGAGATCAAAAGGCTCAATACTTCATTAACATGCTCGAAGTGATAAAAATTAGGATGTTCTACTTTGTGATCGACGGTTTCATGCGCCCAAGTGGTGTGATAAGGCACATGTACGCCTATTCCACCTAATTTTAGCACTGGCAAAACATCTGATTTCAGCGAATTCCCAATCATCATAAACTCCTCAGGTTGGATGTCCAAGTGATTCAGGAGTTTTTGATAATCAGCTTCTTGTTTATCAGACATAATTTCGATGTGATGAAAGTATTTTTCTAATCCTGATTTTTTAAGTTTTCTTTCTTGATCGAGCAAATCGCCTTTGGTGGCAACCACCAAGCGGTATTTTCCTTGAAGTTGTTGTAAAATGTTTTCTACACCATCAAGAAGCTCGATTGGTTTTTCGAGCATTTCTTTCCCCAAATCCAAAATCTTTTCGATGGCATCAATAGAAATCGTTTTACCAGAAATGTGCAAAGCGGCCTCAATCATACTCAAAATATAACCTTTAACACCATACCCATAAAGGGATAGATTAGCGATTTCAACTTTGAGTAATTCTCTTGAAATGGTATGTTGAGGATGATAATCCTCCATCATCTCACAAAATCTATTTTCTACCTCTTGAAAATAGGGTTCATTTACCCACAAGGTATCGTCTGCATCAAAAGCAATTACTTTTAGTTTGTTCATTTCTTAGAAAATAAAAATGGATGATTTTTCTAACAAAGATACAAGAGACACAAATGCTCCAAAGCCTAAAGGATTCATATTTTATTTTTTTATTAGAGAAAACCGTGGCTTTGAGGCTACCGTCATATCCAACATTATATCATAATTCCCTTTCTCTTTGATTTTGATATTATATCCATCAAAACACAGGGTTTTGTCATCATTATTCAGGGCCAAACTGTTGCTCCAATCATTATTTAATCGAAACCTTAGTTCTCCTGCATTTAAAGGATAGTTTTTGAGATAATAAATATGAGGCTTGCTTTTAGTAGTTTGCATCACGATGTCTTTCCCATCCCAACCACTCGAAGTGGCTGTTCCGATAATTCCCCACGGAAAAGTATCTGATATTTTTGGGGCATTTTTAACGCCTTTCAAATTAGTAATGGTAATAGATTCGATTTTGCCAGTCGGGTCAGCTGAAAAGTTGAAAGTAAAATTATCCACTAACTTAAAAAGTGTTTTTGTCACTGGAATGAGCGGAACTCTTGGTAAGATACTCCCATTAAACACCACCATTCCATCAATTACTCTCACGTAAAAAGTCCCTTCAGTGGATGAATAGATACCTTCAATTGGGTACAAATCGTTTTGAGTTACTGTACCAACTTTGAGTTTCGGGCGATACTTCCCGCATACAATACCTGAAATTTCTTCAGCAATCTTATCAACTGGAGTCATCTCTGAATTAGAAAGTATAATAATGGCAATTTCCTCCTCACGGTCTCTGATAAATCTACATCTATAACCAGGGCCAAGTCCCCCATGGCCAAACAACATTTTATCCGAATTTTGAATTCTATACACTTCCTGACCAAGTCCATAATGCTCTTCAAGATACGGATTGCACATATAGTTTACTAAATTGGTATCAATGATTTTGCCACTATAAAATGCTTCGCTAAATTTAAACAAATCTTCGACCGTCGAGTAAAGAGCACCTGCAGCATAAGGATGATCTGACTTAAACCGTAAGGCCTCATTCGAGTTTTTCCCAAACATAAATTCATATCCTAGTGCCTTCTCAGTAATTTTCAAATTGTTAAAATGAAAACCACTATGCCTCATTTGGCAAGGCTTCAGAATCATTTCTGCAATTACCTCCTCATACGGTTTTCCTGTAACCTTTTGAATTATATAACCCAACAGATAAAAATTCGTATTAGAATAACTCCATTTAGTTTCAACCGAAAAATCAAGCGGTTTGCTCAAAAGTTGTTTGATTAGTTCCTCCTCGCTATTTACTTCGTCTGTTTCGGGAATTCCTGATGTATGCGATAACATATTTCTAATTTTGATACTATCCCCTTGTGTATAGCTCGGAAAATATTTTGATAAATTATCCTCTATGGAGAGCTTACCCTGTTCTTGTAGTTTTAGAATAACGATAGTCGTAAACATTTTGGTGGTTGAGTATACTCTATAGCGGCTATGATTGGTGTTCTTTTCCTTTTTGACCGCATTACGATAGCCGTAGCTTTTTTCGAAAATGACTTTTCCTTTTTCCGCCACCAACACAGAACCACTAAACTGATTGATTTTTTCGTAAGAACTCAATAATTCGTGGAGAATGTCATTTTTCTGGGAAAAAACCTTACTTTGTGATATCACAAAAAGTAACGTAACTAATATATGTTTCATAGAATGATTCGTTAAAAACAGCGATAGTTGCATCAAGCCATGGGCAAAGCGTATTACCATGTTTTTGTTCAATGCCCATACCTGAAAGCTGATGGCTCAAAAATTTAATTTTATTTCGTACTAACCTGTCCGTTTTGTTAGTCCACTTGAAAGGTCAAATTATTATCTAGCGTTTTATCGGTGTTTAAGGCGTATTTGGGTGTATTTAGCCAACTATTTTTGTTCAAAACGAACTTAAAGGCATAAGTTTTTCCTTTTTCAAATAGAGACTTTGGCACTTCTATCTCAAAGGAATGGCTTCCTTTTGGATGCATCCGAAAATCCTTGTTATCAGGATTCCAATTATTGAATGAACCTGCCACCGAAATGCTTTTTATCAATTTTGGGTTTAGTTTTCGATTATATTCATAACTAAAAATCACTTTATCATGGGTTAGTCTGTAACCATAATTTATTTTTTCGGTCGGGGTAGTTTCTAAATCTTCTACTATTTTCAGAACTGTTTCATACAAATTACCAAAGGTATTTTCACCAGAAATATTAACGATGACGCATATCCCTATTTGAAGTTCGGGATAGACTGTAAAGAGGGTGTTTGTTCCGAAAGCCCCACCATGCTTAAAACAGTACTTCCCATTTTCTGATACGCCAATTTCGTCCCAAAAATATCCATTCCAAGATGATTCGCTGTTGAAAATATTGCGCTGAGATTCTTGCACTATTTTATTTTTCGGATCTAACTCAAATCTTAAAAATTTGCTTAAATCGTTCATCGTTGAATTTCTATATCCACCAGCAGCCCACAAATTGGTAAAACTGTTGGGCATCAACACTTTATTGACGTTATATCCGCTGGCAATACTACCATCTATTTTACTATTGCGCCTAGTGGTGTTCATTTTTGTTTCAGAAAAAAAGCCTTCGTTCAAAAGTGTTTCAAAGTTTTTGTTATACACTTTTTCTAAAATAAGCGCCGCCAATTCAAGGCTTGTATTGCTGTATTTATGCTTTTTCCCAGGGATAGTATCTAGTTTTATCGTTTTTAAGTCTTCCAGAAATTGCTTCTTACTATAACTTTCGTCTATTTTTTTTATGCGAAAACAAGTACTATCGTCCATATTCTTTTTGAGATAACTGAAATCTGGAATTTCTCTATCAAAGGCAGATTGAAAGGAGATTAAATCTTTTATTCTAACAGGAATACCATTATAGACCAAATTGGGATATGAACCATCAAGGTATTTTCTGATGTCTTCGTCAAGTTTGACTTTCTTTTCCAAAACAGCTTTCGCCATTAAATAGCCCGTCATTACCTTGGTAACTGACGCAACATCAAAACTGGTGGTATTATCGGCTTTATTACCTTTTCCTTTATCAATTTCTCCATAGTGTTTGGTATAAACCTTCCCGCCTTTCACCATGCCAATTGAAACAGAATAGGCTTTGGATTGATGAAGCAAAAAATCGGCATTTTTATCCAAAATCTGGTAAATATTACCGTTTAAACCAGTTTGTTGTTGCGCCAATAGGCTGATACTAAAAAAAGAACACAGAAAGAGGGCATAGAACGGCCTTAAGGACTGAAGCATCATAAATACTAATTTCATTGTTTGAGAAGTTTAAAATGTTTTAGGTTTGTTTCAAAATGGCTTTAATTAAAAAAAAGTATAAAGAGGTTTATTACATGAACTATTTAAAATTTAGGCAAAACGAACCCATAAGCTGAACTTGAGATTCAGCAGTCAAGAATTGACCCTACTGTAAAAAGAGTTATCTTAATTTGGACTTGGCTTCGGCCCAAGCCTCCTCGTAACTTGCTCCTATCGCAATTTCCTTAGCTTTTATTTCGATGGAGTTTTTAGCGATTTTTTCAATCTTATTCAGCGCTACCAGATACGATCGATGTATACGTAGGAAGAGACTTGTGGGCAACAATTCGGACATTTCGTTGAGAGTCATCCTTACGACTAATCTTCTTTCTGTCAAAATCACGTTTAGGTAATTTCCTTCGGCCTCGATATAGTGTATTTCGTCCAAAAACACTTTTTCTTCTTGATAGCCTGTTTTCAAAAATATCGATTCAGGAGTAGATTTTACAGATTTTTGAATCACCTCACTGGCTTTGTTACAAGCTTTCAAGAAGCGCGGAAAAGAAAAAGGCTTAAGTAAGTAGTCCAAAGCATCGACCTCGAAGCCCTGCACAGCGTACTCAGAATAGGCCGTGGTAAATACGACAAATGGTTTAGAGGTTAAACTAGAAAGCAACTCCAAGCCAGTAATATCGGGCATCCGAATATCCAAAAAAATCAAATCTACCTGATTGGTTCGTAGATAGTCTAGGGCTTCAAATGCATTGGTAAACATCGCTTTTAGTTCTAAAAACGGTACTTTTTCTGCGTGAATTTGAATCACCTCCAGTGCTTTGGGTTCGTCGTCGATGGCGATAGCTTGGATAGCTTGGTTCATTTTATTGCGTTTGAATAGGTAAATAATTGATTTGCAAAGAAACAAAATATTCATGCGAGTTTGACTGAATATCGAGCCTATGACGATTGGGATAAATCATTTGTAAACGTTTTTTCAAATTCTCTAAACCAATCCCAGAGGCCTTTTCTGAATCTTGCCCTTGTCGTACATGCATCGAATTATGGACTTTACAATACAAGTAGGTCTCATCAAAAGTAATTGTGATATAAATCCACGATGGATTTCGAAGACTTACACCGTGTTTAAAGGCATTTTCGACCAAAGGGTTTATCAGCATGGGAGCTATCCATATTTCTTTTTCTTGAGGCTGAATAATTACTTTTATGTCAATCGAAAAATTTTGATCGAGGCGAAGTTTTTGTAAGCTAATGTAATTTTCAAGATATTCTATTTCCTTTACTAGTGATATCTTATCTTGGTTGTTATCATGCAACATAAAACGCATCATATCTCCCAGCTTCTGAATCCCCATCGAAGTATCCTCGGCTTTTTCACGTAATGCCACAGCATACAAAGTATTCAAGGCATTGAACAAAAAATGCGGATTAACCTGCGCTTTTAAGGAAGCTAGCTCTGTGGATGTATGTACAATCTGATTGGTGAGGGTAGTCTTGGTATAATCAATATACGAACGAATTACCGCAGAGATATACCCAATTCCAGCAGATAGGCTCAATACCTCCTCCAAATCGAACTCCTCGTGTGGAATATGTCCACGAAGAACTCCATAGGTTACAAGGCAAAACACCAAATAAACAAAACTTCCGAAAAGGAATAATAAAATACCTTTGGCTGTTTTGATGGTATGCGGTATCAATACAAATGGGAAAAGTCCATAATAAACCAATCCGTGGTACAAAACCCCACCAAAAGTAATGGCTGCCCAATAGGCAGGCTGTGGCGGATGAATAACCACATTACCAATCGAACCTACTGAAACCCAAAATATTCCTGTGAGTACCCAAATTAAAGCTACACAAACGTATGCGCCCACATTAGTTTGGTCGGTTTTCTCAATGGCTTTCTTTTCCAAATGATATACCAAAAACATCCCAAGCTCGTAAGCAAGCAGTACAAAACAGGCATTTAAAAAACTATTGAAAACAAACCATTTTCGATAAATAGAACTAGTGGCAAAACCTGATACTTGGTTGAGTTCCTCTTTTTCTATCCGCCAGTTGAGTTTAAAAAAATGATAGGTCCATACACTCAGAAAAGTTAACAATACTACGCCAGCTAACATTAGTACGACTGTGGTATTATACTCCTTTTTTACAATTTTTGGAACCGTAAAAAAATGTAAAAGTGTCCAAGCAGCAAAAAAGAAAATTGCCGCTGCAATAGTTGGTAAGTTGATGTACTTGATGGTATCATACTCACGGACGGCGTCCCAAAATGAGGTATAATCAATCGGTACGTACTCATAATTTTGTACTTTCCCAATTTCGTTATCGAAATATTTTATAACCCTCGAAAGGTGTACAACATTGTATAGTACCGTAAATAGCAGTGCCAACGACCACTCTGTAATGCGTAATTTTTTTTGAATAGGATTCATGGTTTAGCCGTTTTTTCTTCAAACTTAGGCAATCCTTTCATACTGATGGAATGAATGGGACGAAACTTTCTAAAAATGGGGCAAATTACCCTGTTTAGTGGTTTGCTAAAAGATTTAGCTGATTGTATAGACAGGTTTATCCCAAAAAAAACGCTCATTCATGACTTGTAAAGTATGGCATACAGCTCCATCGAGTTACAGAGTTTTGCATACCTTTCTCAAGTATTCAAGCTGAAAAAAATTAGTCTGCTTCAGTGGTAGTTTAAGCAAAAAAAATACCCGAATTTCCTTTACCATTCAAACACGCGCAAGAGTTATTTTCGGAGGATAGACGCCTCCGCTGCGTAATCAAGCTTATCTTATATTTTTTGTATTCGAAAAAAGCATGAAAAAATGTAGACAGCGGAAATTAATCAATAAACGCATTTTTTATTCCATGAAAAAAAGAAAAATAAAGCTCGCGAAGCTGACTAAATTTGGTGTACAAATTTTTTAGCCAGTTTCACGAGCTTCACGTTTAGATTCCAACTTTATTTATCAATCTTTAAACACTTGAAGAACAATAACTTAAACCAATTTGAAAGTTTTTTTCAGGACTATTTAATGCTAGAAAATACTGATTTTTTTATTTAAGTTGGTTCAAAGAATAACATACCAAATTATTTATAATTCTTTTGTTCTTACTGGCATTGATTATTTGTCCTAAACGCATTTCGTAGACATATCCTGCTTTCATCTCATCCAATACCAGATGTACTTTCGTTTTGTCCTCAGAGAGCGAAATGCTCTTTACCCCTATTTCTTTTACCTCAAATTGTTTGGAACCGTATGCTTGGTGATATTCGTAATAATAGCGTTTAAATTTAAAATTGGCTAAATTTTGTGCGCTTTCAGCATCGAGTGGCATCGAGAACGTTAGGTCAAAACCCTCCTTGGTAAGATTCATAGCCATTAGGTCTAGGTGTTTTTCGCCTTTCCATGTAATCCTTTGAATCCCCCTTGCTCCTACCCATCCATGATCATTTTGACCAACCCAGAGGGCACCATCAGGAGCAAATGCTAAACGATTGTTTCCAATGCGCATCTTCGAACCAATATTTAGTGGAATGCACGCTCCTTGCATTTTGCCGTTGACTTCTTCAAGCAAAAGGCGAATCATATATTTATGGTCCATGTCTCCAATCAACATTTGCCCTCCAAATTGACCAAACTTTCCATTGGTATTGTCCAAAACTGGTTGAGTCGGTGAATTGGCAAAATAACCATGCGGAAATTGTACTATTTCTTTAGTCCGCATGCTATCCAATTGTGCAACAGGCAACGAAATAGGCACAACCCTTGGGAAATCTTTTTTCCAAATCAATCCAGCAGGATGACCATAAAATTTACCTTCTTCTACATGATACAATTTGCTAGTACCGAGCCAGTCACCTTGATTATCCGAAACCAAAAGCCTTCCTTGCGCATCGAACCCAAGTCCATTGGGCGATCGAAAACCTACAGCGTAAGGATGTAATTTACCCTGCTTATCCAATCGCATAATCCAACCACGATAATCCACACAGGCGTACATACGACCAGGTCTTGACAAAGAATCATAGGTTCCACGAATTTCGGGGCGAATACCGGCTCCGTTGGAGGCTAAATTGAGCGCTATATACAAATTTCCCGCTTTGTCCTTTACGGGGCCAAAGGCAAATTCATGATAATTACCAGACAAGCCAAAATCATCAGTGACTTTCTGATACACATCTGCCTCGCCGTCCCCATCCGTATCTTTAATTCTTGTGAGTTCAGGCCTTTGCATGACTAATATTTCGTTATTGCTAAGCACCATCAATCCCAAAGGGTCGTGTAAGCCCTCTGCGAAGCGTTTCCAAGTACGGTTTTTGGGGTTATAAATCATAATCTCGCCACGATGAAAACCTGCCACAAAACGCCCGTCTGGCAAAAAACCAATAGAGCCAGTTTCGGCAACCAATCCATCTGGCAAAGGGATATCCTCAACATCGTAATACATCGCCGCAGAATCATTTGGCATGGTAGTACTCTGTGCTTTCACAGCATACCCGATGAAACTAATCAACATGCCTACCCCAACTGATTTCCATAGTCTAGGCGCGAAATATTTCCTTTTCATGAAATAAAACTTTATTTTCTTTTGATAATAACACTAAAGGATTTGGTCATTTTAGGAATAATAATACTTCCTTTCGTCTGTGTAACTCCTTTTAATTGATAAACAATAGCATCGTTTTGAGGTAAAGAAAAAAACAAGCTGGTATTACGCTCTCCCAAAACAAAGGTTCTCGTACAACTTTGATTGTGCTCATTCCAAGTTAATGTTTCAAATACTTGTATTCCATTGAGTGTATACTCAAAGGTTGGCAAGCGTTTTTTGAGTCTGTAGCCCTTAAACTCTACCTTCGGTTGCGTTCTTTTTACACCAATTGTAAAAGGAAATTGTTGTTCTTTCCAATAAATTTCACCTTCAATTTTGGTAAGTTTACTGCCATTACCTTTCCATTGTTCTGAGTTATCGACAAAACCTCCCGTCCAAAGATACCTCAAATAGCATTTGCCAGCGTCCCAGCAATACGATTCGGTGGCAGTTAACCCTACTGCAATTGCCGCTGGACTCGCATCGGGCA
Organism: Flectobacillus sp.; assembly: GCF_049240685.1. Taxonomy (NCBI): domain Bacteria; kingdom Pseudomonadati; phylum Bacteroidota; class Cytophagia; order Cytophagales; family Flectobacillaceae; genus Flectobacillus; species Flectobacillus sp. Next base: position 14,950 of record NZ_JBMLSD010000118.1, on the reverse strand, counting down.
TGAAGGTACGATAGAGCATCGGAAATTCGATAGGAAAAGGGTGAGGCGAACTCGGCATTCCATGACCATGATGCGCATGCTCGTTGGAAGTACCTGCACGTTGTGATTCGGGAATATTGGTATCCTTTTCGAAAGGAGGAATATAGGACTGTCCCACATAAATGACACCATACATCACATAGCCATGCCCCGGATAAGTACATACATAAGGATATTGACCAGCTTTTTCAAGGGTAAAAGTAATGGTCTCCATATTTCCGGGTTCTACGATTTTTGTATTAGCAAGTACCAGTGGCGAAGTTGGAACATAATTCATTTTTGCACCTCGTTCTGCTAACTTAGCGGCTTCCTCTACTACTTTAAGTCGAGCGTTAGGTTTGGTAAGCACAAAATTATGCGCCATATCATCATGATTATCCAAAATAAGCGTTACCCGGGTATTTGGCTTTAGTATCAGCCTCGGGGTATCAAATTGTAATCCTCCAAGTACCTTCATGGTAATGGTGGTATCTGACAACAATTGCGCCTTTGACCATTGGGGAAGACTGCCCAAGAGTATCATTCCTAGAAATATGTAATTTACTCGACAAGTTAATATTTTCAGTATAAGATTCATTGAATACTATGATTTGAGAAAACGGGTAAAATCATTTACATTATTGGGCATGTAATGAAGAAAACAACACAGCCCAAACCAATAAAGACAGCCATCTCTAAAATTTACCTACACTTGATTATTAGAATTTCTATATAAAATCCCCAAAACTTACTGATTGAGCGCATACATGGCAAACGAACCAAGCCAGTGATCGCCCCCATAATTCCCATTGGCAATGTTTGGAAGTGTTTTTTGTAAAAACATAACAGCAGTTTCTTGAAATTGTTTTTTGCGAGAATCCGTCGCAGGTAATTGTTTGGCAATACCTTGTAAACACCAAGCTTTACTCAATGACAAACCATCTAAATGGACAATTGAGTAATCAGCTCTATCACTCACCACAGGTAGTTTTAACACATTTTTTAATCCCTCAGAGGTATAAAATTGATTGAACCATGGCAAAAAGTCTTTTTTGGACAAAACTCTACGCATTAAATCAGCGATTTCTAAGCTAGGCGATAGAAAGTCGGTACCATCGGGTTCAAGGGTGGCGGCAACAGCCTTATTTTTTAGATAATAGTCTTTACTTCTTTGAACCAGTAAATTTTCGAAGTCTGTATTTTTGGTAGTTCTTGCCCAATCCAAGGCGAAAACCATCCCAAAGGCCGTATTAGGATGCACCCCTGTCCGATTTGGATAAGTTTGTTTAGGAAGGTATTCTTTCCAACGCTGTACAATGATTTGTGTGAGAGGCTGAAGGCTTTTATGCCATTTTCGTGCTAAAGGGCTATCCCAAGTTTGCAGTTCTTCATCCAGTTTGAGTAGCCAGGCCCAACCATAGGTTCTTTCAAAGCCCTTTGCTAGTTTGTATTTCGTAAAATAATCTGCCTCAATTTGTAGATTTTCAGGAAGAAAGCTACGCTCTAATACTTGAATGATTTGAGCCGTTTCGGGCAAATCTGGGTAGGTTTTTAAAATTTTGACGAGCATCCAATGACCATGTACAGAAGAATGCCAATCCAAACAGCCATAAAATGCGGGATGAAGCTGCTTGGGACTCAGGCTAACCTCAGAGGGCGTCTCGATGGTGTGATTGGGTTTATTAGGAAATTCTGTTTCTATACAGTTTAGAGGTAATTTCGCCAAAAACGAAACGCCAGCTTGAGTGAGTTCTATCTTTTCACCAAGCTTTGATACCTTGATGTAAGGATTTTGCTGGGCAAGACTCGGTACACAGCCCAATAGCAACAGCCCAATTAATTTTTTTTTCATATTCATTATAAAAAGCTTTAGCAATGATTAGAAGTGTTTTTTACAAAAATGTAAAAGAATAATATGGCATTTATCTTGCCTTGGGTTGAAATTTTACAAAAGACCAATCTGTAAATGAGCAATTAAAGATTAAAAAGTAGGAAATCTTTATTAGTTAACAGTATATTGGTTATCTGAAGACAATCATAATCAAAAGGTGTTAGTCAAATTTTGCTACAGACATACTTTTATTTAATCTTTCCTTTTACTTAAATACCAGTTACTTCAGCATTAGAAATCATTGAGGTATTGCTTTCCTGATAGACTCCCGCCTGCGACAGTAGGTAAAAGTATCTTGCATGAAGTAGGAATTTAGCATTAGATTTAGTTTATGTGTTTTAGGCAACAGGCTGATAGAGTATTTTTTTTACCGATAGATATGTTCTTGCCGAAAGCCCAAAGCTCAAAAATTAAATGTTTTTTGAGCACGAACTGAAATAGTCTAAAATTTTCTTATTGGTGCTACCAACTACCTAAAGTAAAAGCACCTCAAACTAAGATAAATTTTGTGGTCAACAACATAAAATAAAAAGGTCAAGACATTACAATGTCTTGACCCCTAAACAAAATATTGCTCTATGCTCTACTGATTAGAGATAACCAACTTTATATTTTTTTGAAACTCTGAAGGAGTTAATCCTGTATGTTTTTTAAATACAGTGAAAAAAGTACTTTTGGCATTAAAACCGCAATCTTTAGAGATACCTTCAATACTGTAATTTTGAAATTCATCGTCACTAAGTCTCCTTTTTACTTCCTCTATTCTCAGAGAATTGATATAGTCACTAAAATTCATTCCGAAATGAACCCTCATCATAGTCGAAATTTGATGTGCAGGCAAAGAAGTTTCGTAGGCAGCATCATTCAAGGAATATTTTGCTTTGAGGTAAGGTTTGTGCAAATTGATGTAGGTTTCAAAATGTTCGACAACCCCCGCCTCAATCTCGATAGGCTCCAGTGCGTTCATTTCATTTTCATCTTCAATAAAATTTAAGACTTCTTCATAAACAGACCACATTTTTCCTAATTCGCTACGATTTACCCACATGAATCCACACATTGTATAAAACATAATGCTATGGATAATGATAACTTGGGTAAATATTCCTTTAAAAGCAGAAATGCCTAAATTATTCAATAAAACACCAAAATACGCAACCTTCAATATGAATAACACCGTTATCATAACGGCCACAAAAATACTCCATTTGAAATACCCCAGCGGTGTATTGGGATTTTGCTTAAATCGTTGAGCAATAATCCGCCAAATGACCACTCCGTAGCACATGAAAAGTATCCCAAAGAGTAAATCTCTGAGGCTATTATTCATAAATCCCTCGTTCCCCGCAAACAAATTAGCGGGATTTTCCTTAATTAACTCCAAGACTTTGACTTTTTCAATAAAAGGAAGAATGTAATAAGGAATTAAATCACAAAAAATCAAAACCACTGGTATGCCATGTATCAAATCACGTTTGTTCAGGCGAAGGCTAGGGTCATTTAATTGCTTGACATAAAGGTAGGTTAAGGCTGGTAGAATAAAATATATTGGCATAGCCAATCTAAATATAGAGGCTTGAATTTCGGTTGGTATTGGACCATACAGAATCGTATTGGCAAATCCATTGATTGACCAAATAAAGAAAATAGATGCTAATATATTTTTACCTTGGTGTGTAAAGTGAGTAATTACCCAGTATCCTAATAGACACCCGATAATACTCGAAACTAGACCTAATCCAAAAACTGTTGTTTCGAATAGATGAATCATAAAATGTTTAAGGTTTAAAAGTAAGGTTCGGAAAGCCTTAAGGCCAAAGATGCGTCACTAATCGGTTAATTTCATAATCAGAATATTTTCTTTCTGAAATATATTACAAATGTTGAAAAAAATTGTGGATGTTCAAAATAAAAATAGCAGATGATGAATTTACTGTCCAAAGGTCTATAAAACAAAAAAGTTTGAAGGTAACATGACCTTCAAACTTTAAACTTTACATCCTTACTTTATATTTATCTTTAAACTATCCTCATTGAGTAGAGGATGAGTATTTATTACTAGAATAACCCAAAAACACTTTTCGATGATAACGCATAATATCTGCATTTTGTTTTTTGGGACAAAAAGATAAAATATATTTATCCTTTCTATAGAGCAAATTTACATTTTGAAAGTGTTCAACAATCAAAAAAATGGTTCAAAAAGGTTCAGAATATTAAATTCTGAACCTTTTTGAACCATTTTTCGGCATATACTACTACTTTTTCTTTGCTTACACCCATTTGATACTACCAAAAGGCAGTGTAGAGCGCAACAAGTATCCCAGTAATAAGAATAGATGATACGATAAATGATTGACTTACTTTGAACATTGAGGAGTCAATCTCTAATCCTTGTGGGTTGTTTTTGCTGTTAGGGTCAGTTAATGTAACAATCACCATCAGTAACACTAAGAGTAGAAATACCCATAAAGTTCTATCCAAAAATGGCATTGGGTCTACCGAAACTCCCATTAAAGCTTCCACGATTGCTGGATATGATTTGAAAGCGACAGATAGTGGCAAAGCCAAGAACGCCGCAATAATAGCAGCCTTGGATGTAGTTCTTTTCCAGAATAACCCTAAGAAAAACAAGGCAAAAGCTCCAGGAGTGATGTAGTTTGAATACTCTTGGATAAATTGATAGGCCTGTTCTAGTTTACGTAATTGTGGTGTAATACATAAGGCAATCAAGAAAGAAACTATTACTGCCATTCTTCCAACTTTTACAGTTCGGTCTTCAGAAGCATCTTTGTTATAGAATTTTTTATAAATATCTAGGCTGAAAATAGTGGCAATACTGTTACATTTTCCAGCCAAAGAGGCAACAATCGCCGCGGTTAAAGCCGCAAAAGCTAAGCCTTTCATGCCCTCAGGTAACAAATTCATCAGCGTTGGATAAGCATGGTCTGGCTTTACTTGTCCGCTAACATCCATCATTTCTTGTTGGAATTCACCATTTTGGAATAACACATAAGCTGCTATTCCCGGAATTACTACAATCAGAGGCATCAATAGTTTCATAAATGCAGCAAAAATGATTCCTCCACGGGCTGTATTAAGGTCTGCACCCAGAGTACGCTGAATAATGTATTGATTACATCCCCAATAGTTAAAATTATTAATCCACATACCCCCAATAAGAATAGAAAGTCCAGGCAACTCGTAGTAATGTGGGTCTCCTTTCGAAAAAATCATGTGGAAGTGACTATCTGCTTGTTTGTGAAGTATCCCCAGAGCATCAACGACGCCATTGCCATTAAACTTCTCTGAGACAAGGTTTAGTGCCAAATAGGTAGTAGCCAAACCTCCCAACACTAGCACAACTACCTGAATTACATCTGTGTAGCCAATCACTTTCATACCTCCAAGCGTAATAAAAACCGCAAATACGGCTAGCCCGAACATACAATAATAAAAAGGAATTCCAGAGATAGTTTCGACAGCCAATGCTCCCAAATACAGTATAGATGTTAAGTTAACAAACACGTACAATAAAAGCCAAAAAACTGCCATAATCGTGGCTACGGTGTCATTATACCTCGTAGAAAGAAATTGAGGCATGGTATAAATCTTATTTTTCAGATAAACTGGAATAAAAAATATGGCCACCAGAATTAAGGTTGCAGCCGACATCCATTCATAAGATGAGATAGCCAATCCAATGGCAAATCCCGAACCAGACATACCAATAAAATGTTCTGCAGAGATGTTGGAAGCAATCAAGGAAGCACCTATGGCCCACCACGTTAAAGAACCTTCCGCAAGAAAAAAATCTTTGGTTTTGGAAGAAGTCCCTTGCTTCTTTTTGAAAACCCAAATACCGTAGCTAATTACTACAATAAAATACACAAAAAATACTAAATAGTCTGCTGTTTGCAGTTGTTTCATGGTTGTTATAGTTAATTGGGGATTAAAGATAGAATTATTTCTATGTAAAATATAAAATTTCACACCGTTCTCCAATTAAAGACAACAAGTAGCCTCATATAATCAAAAATGTGTCGCTCTTTTGATAAATTCTATCTTAAAGCGACACATTAAATTCATAATAAGCTAATATAAAACTATTTAAGCATATTATGCTCAACTATTTTTGTAGATAAACTTTTCCATCTTTCATCACAAACTTAATTTTCTTTTCTAACACAGTAATATCTTGTTCAGGATTTCCATCTACTGCGACGATATCGGCCCATTTACCTTGGGCTATCGAACCAAGTTTATTCCTTACCCCTATCAAGTCTGCGGCATTGATGGTAGCCGCTTGAATCGCCTGCGCTGGGGTTAATCCATATTTTACCATATAGAAAAACTGTTTCCCGTTATTTCCGTGCGGATACACACCTGCATCGGTTCCATAGGCAATCTTTACTCCTGCTTTGGCTGCCTTCTGAAAGCTTTCTCTTTGAGTTTTACCGACAGTTCTTTCTTTTTCTATAAGTTTTTCTGGATATCCTAATTTGGCAAATTCAGCAAGAATATAGTCATCATTATAAATATCGGCTACTAAATAAGTACCTTTTTGTTTCATTAATTCTATAGCCTCTTCGTCCAAAAAGCTCCCATGCTCAATTGAGGCAACTCCCGCTTTAATGGCCATTTTAATTCCGACAGTTCCATGGGCATGGGCTGCTACTTTTTTGTCCCACATAGCCGCCTCAGCCACTAAGGCGTTCATTTCTTCCTGTGAATATTGAGGCGCACCCACCGATTCCTCTTCGGATAACACACCAGCTGTTGCCGTAAACTTAATGAGATCTGCTCCGTACTTAATGTTATATCGGACCTGCTTACGTATCTCATCAATACCATCGGCCACGCCAGAAATTGCTTTAAAGGATAGATAGGGCGAAAAACCACTGATATCGGCATGCCCTCCTGTTGAACCAATAATAGGCCCCGAAACAAATAATCTAGGTCCTGCGATATGCCCAGCATTGATAGAACGTTTTAAGGCTACATCTATCAATTCTGGTGCACCCACATCGCGACAGGTAGTAAAACCAGCTTCTAGGGTCTTTTTGGCAAAAATGTGAGCCTCAACTGCATAATCAATCGGAGATTTCCGAAACAAATCCTCCATATAGTTATCAGGCTGAGAGGTAATATGAGTATGACAATCTATGAATCCCGGTAATACTGTGGCTTTGGATAAGTCAATCATCTTAGCTTCAGCAGGATATTTAGAATTTGTCCCTACCGATTGAATGGTATTACCTTTGATAATAATAGTTTGATTTTCGAGAAAAATGCCTTTCTCACTATCAAACATTCGGCCTGCTTTTATGACAATTAAGGAGTCAGAAGATTGAGCATAAGCTGCAGAATTAAACAAAAGACCAAGTACGAACGTCCAGATTTTTTTCATAAAAATGTATTGATGAAAATATGATTTTGTATTAATTGGCTTTAGGCCGTAAGCTATAGGCGGTAGGCAAACACAATTCCTTGCCTTGTGACTGTTGCCTGAAAACTTGATTTTTGAGATTTCGGCTTTCGGCTTTGGGCATTCGGTAAAAAATATCTATCCTAACTGAAAAACATTTTCACACTCTTTGCCTATTGCCTATTGCCTACTGCCTATCGCCTACTGCCTAAAAAAAAAACTCCAATCCCGCAAAAGCAGCATTGGAGTGGGCAACTGAGATTGTTTTTCTACCAAAATTTTAAACCTGACAAACGGCTCACTTCTAGTTTTGCCTGTGTCATCATGTATTGATACTGTAATTGTGTCAATTGAGCTTCACGCAAAGCAGTTTGAGCAGCTTCTATTTCGACGTTAGTAATTACACCGTTTTTGTAACGACTTTCTGCTAATTTCAACGCATACTGTGCTTGGAAGACATTTTTCTCTGAAAGATCTAATTTGTTTTTTGCAATATTATAATCGTTCTGAGCTGCGTCCAAATCACGTTTCAAAGCTTGATTTGTAGCTTCAACAGAATACTTTAACATTTCCTTATTCAATTTGGCCATTTCAGTAGAGTAAGCTCCACGTCCACCAGCATAAATTGGAATAGTCATTCTTAGACCTAAAACAGTATTGAATTTGAAGTCCTTATCCACTGGCGGAACTTCGCCGTTGATACGAGGTAAATAACCGTTTTTGATACCTACTTGACCCACTGCAGAAACTGTTGGAGACATACTTAATTGCGCAATTTTGACATCTCTATCCGCAATCAAATCTTTATCCTTTAGGTTTTGTAAATCTACATTATTGGTTTGTGCCTGTTCAAAAGCAGCGGCAACGGTAAAATCTGCCCAAGAAGCCGAAAAATCTGCATCTGCTGGTACCATCATCCTTGCATCGGTACCAATCAGAGAGCTCAAATAAATCAACTGACGATCTAACTGACCTTGTAAATCAGTCAATCTAGTTTCAGCATTTTTATATCGTACCTGAATAGACACTCGATCATAATCCAACGCATCACCTTGTTTTAGTCGGTCTGCAATGAGTTTCTCATTATCCGAAACCAATTTTAATTGCTCCTTTTGTACTTCAATGGCTTTTTGTAGATAGACAATTCCGTAGTACAAATTAGCCACTTGATAAGCGTAGTTTTGTTTCAAACCTTCCACGTTATTTTTGGAGAGATTGGTTTCTAACTTAGCTTTTTCGATAGCCAAGGCTTGCTTACCCCAGTCGGCAATTGTATAATTTGCCCCAACATTGGCATTGTAGTTCATATTCGGCTGAAAACTTAGCTCGGTGGAGGTAGACCCAAAGGCAAAACTAGCCTTGGCAACAGGGTCAACACGGGTCACACTAAGTTCAGATTGTACTTGAGGTTTGAGTGCCGCCTCCTGAATCTTGGTTTTATAGTCACCCATCGAAACCATCTGTTGTTGTTCTTTGATTCTTGGAGAATAATCAATCGCAGCCTTCACCAACCGACTCAACGCATCTGTGTTTTTATCTTGTGCAAAGCTTACTTGAGCACAAAGAACAAGTCCGAAAACTGTTAACTTTTTCATTATCTTTTTTATAATTATGTCTATTAAAATAGAGGTTGAGGATTTGGGCAAAAAGCCACCTGATTTTATTTTAAACCGTTGCCTCTTACCCTTTACCTTATTCCTGTTAAGTATTAATGCTGAATTATGAGTGGTGAATTGTGAATGTAAAATTTTAATTATCAACACTTTG